>CAYHMZ010000025.1:0-6957 GCA_964357835.1 uncultured Candidatus Saccharibacteria bacterium | reverse complement strand
CGCGATTTCTCGCGAGGTCAAGAGGTTTTACTCGGCAGAATTGCGGGTAGCTAAATCGCTGGTATGTGAAAAGATGAGCCACAATAGAGAAGAAATTATGGCTAAGGGTGCTAGAACATAGGGGATCATTATCAATTCTTTGATAATGTTTCGCGTCGCAGGAAAAAAACAACCAACAATAAAAAGCAGGATCCCTAAAGAACAGAGTGTAGCGAGAAAGAGAAAAAATTGGACCCAGGCCCGGTATTTATCAGCTTTTTTCTTCATTTTCGTCCTCCCGAGTTGTAAAAAATCCAACTTTGTGTATAATAACAAATAATGAAAACGACGTCAACTGCGAAGCGAAAACCCAAAACAGACCAGCCGAGGTTGCTGGAAAGGTACAGAAAAGAAGTAATCCCTGCGATGCGGGAGAAGTTCGGTTACAAAAGCGTTATGGCCGTGCCGCGAATTGAAAAAGTCGTTATTAATGTGGGTTTCGGGCGAAAAGCGGTTGCCAAAGAAACTGCCGCGATTGAAAAAATAGAAAAAGATCTGGCTAAATTGACCGGCCAGAAACCCGCCGTTAGAAAGGCCAAGAAATCCATCTCCGGTTTTAAGGTCAGACAAGGAATGGATATAGGCGCAATGATAACTTTGCGCGGGAAGAGGATGTATGATTTTATAGACAGATTGGTTTCAATAGCTTTGCCAAGATCCCGTGATTTCCACGGCCTGGACCCGAAAAGTCTTGATAAAGAAGGCAGTCTAAGCATCGGGATAAAAGAACATAGTATTTTTCCGGAAATAACTTACGAATCCCCGAAAGATATCTTCGGATTGGAAATATCCGTAGTTACAACCGCAAAATCCAAAGAGGAAGGAATGGGGATGTTAAAACTGATGGGATTTCCCATAAAAATCTAAAATCATGCCCAAGAAATCAACAATCGCAAGGTCAGATAAGAAACCGAAATTTTCAACCAGAATAGTTCGCCGGTGTTTTATGTGCGGCCGTAAACACGGATATATGAGAAAGTTCGGACTATGCCGCATTCACTTCAGGGAATTGGCCAGTCAAGGATTATTGCCCGGAGTGCAGAAATCATCATGGTAAGGGCGATGCGAATAACTTTGAAACATGCGAATGATACGAATAATTCGCAACATTCGCATAAATTCGTAAATTAGCATCAACTATATGAGTCCAATAGCAAACATGCTGACACAAATAAAGAATGCGCAATCCCGTGGCAAAGAGGGAGTTGTTTTACCTTTTTCCAGAATGACGCTCGGCATTGCTGATATTTTGAAAAGCAAGGGATTCATCGGCGGCGTTGAAAAGAAAATAAGAAAAATGAACAAATCTGAAATCAATGTCCTTGGTGTGGGATTGAAATACGAAAACGGCATTGGCGCCATAGGCGGAATAAAAATGATTTCCAAGCCGTCGCGCAGAGTTTACGCGGGGAAAGACGATTTGAAGCCCATAAAGAACGGCTACGGCATTTCTATAATTTCCACTTCAAGAGGGTTAATGACCGGAGACGAAGCGCGCAAAGCCGGATTGGGAGGAGAAGTAATATGTGAAATATGGTAAAAATCAAAGCGATGCGAATAATGCGAATGGCCATGCGAATGTTGCGAATGAATTCTATTCGTATCATTCGCATAAATTCGTAAATTAGCATCGATTATATGAGTCGTATAGGAAAAAAACAAATTAAAATTCCCGAGGGCGTTGAAATAAAAATAGAAAACGGCAGAGTTGCCGTTAAAGGACCCGGGGGCGAGCTAGAAAAGAAATTTCCGGAAGGTTTAGATGTTCAGATCCAGGACGGTTCTGTTTTAGTCGCCCCCGTAAAGGGCGGAGATAAGAATTCTGAAATCTGGGGATTGGGCAGAGCGCTTTTGGCGCTGATGATCAAGGGCGTTTCGGAGGGCTTTGAAAAAATTCTGGAATTTAGCGGGGTCGGTTTTAAAGCCCAGGTGAACGGTGAAAATCTGGAATTGAACCTCGGCTTCACAAACCCCGTTGTCATCAAAGCCCCCAAGGGCATTACCTTTCAGGTTGAAAAGAATTTGATAAAAGTAAGAGGAACGGACAAGGAAGCAGTCGGCCAGGTCGCGGCTTTAATACGCGCCTCGCGTCCGCCCGAGCCGTACAAAGGCACGGGTATCAAATATAAAGACGAGGTCATAATCAAAAAAGCCGGCAAGAAAGCGGTGGCCACCGGTGCTTAATTTTGAAATTAATTTATGAAAATTTCCAAACTACAATACAGAGCAAGAAGGCGGAAGAGCATCAGAGCCAAGATCAAGGGTACCGTTGAGATCCCGAGGGTTTCCGTATTTCGCAGCAACAGACACATGTTCGTCCAGCTCATTGATGATTCAACGGGAAAAACAATTTTAA
The DNA here is from genome assembly GCA_964357835.1 of uncultured Candidatus Saccharibacteria bacterium. Classification (GTDB taxonomy): domain Bacteria; phylum Patescibacteriota; class Minisyncoccia; order 2-02-FULL-40-12; family IGHO2-01-FULL-4-A; genus CAIUCV01. The sequence continues at coordinate 4,562 of CAYHMZ010000025.1, read as the reverse complement.
GCAACACTATTGAACCGAAAACAAAAAATAAAGCAAAGAGCGCTAAGACCGAAGCCGCCGCCTTGATCGGCGAAACGATCGCCCAAAAAGCGAAAAAGGCCGGCATTTCTAAAGTTGTGTTTGACCGAGGGGGTTTCAAGTACCACGGCCGGGTTAAGGCGTTAGCCGATGGCTTACGAAAGGGCGGACTACAATTCTAATTTGAACACTATGGAAGGAATAAATAATCAAAAAAATAATAGTAACACCGGCGGGGGTTTTGGACATAGAAGAGGACCGTCTGCCGGCGGTCGGGGATTCGGCGGAAAGGGCAGGTCTTCCAGATTCCCGAAAGAAAAATCGGAATTTGATTCCAGAGTTTTAGATATTGCCCGTGTAACTCGCGTGACCAGAGGCGGCAAGAGATTCAGTTTTAGGGCAACGGTAGCAATAGGCGATGGCAAGGGGAGGGTTGGCATAGGCGTGGCCCAAGGCCGCGATGTCGCACAATCGGTTCAGAAATCAACCAATCGGGCGCGCAAAAATCTTGTGGAAGTGCCGATTGAGAAGACGACCATTCCGCATCAAGTCCAGTTTAAATACCACAGCGCCGTTGTAATGTTAAAACCGATGCCTCCGGGAAGCGGCGTTAAGGCCGGCGGACCGGTGCGCGTCATTACCAAACTGGCTGGAATAGAAAATATCACCGCCAAACTTATTGAACGGACGAATAATAAAATTAATATTGCCAGGGCAACTATCGGAGCATTAAAAAGTTTAAAAATAAAACATGCAGCTTCACCAGCTAAAACCAACAATTAAACACAAAAACCGGAAGCGAGTAGGCCGTGGCGGCAAACGCGGCACGTTTTCGGGCCGCGGTTCAAAGGGACAAAAATCCCGCGCCGGCGCCAGGATAAGGCCTGGGTTTCGCGGCGGCGATAATCCTATTTGGAAACTTTTTCCAAAACAGCGCGGCGCCACCAAAAAAGTGGATATTAAGCATGCGAGATTTAGAGTGGCAAAAAAAGAGTCCGCGGTTGTAAATCTGGGGATGCTAAATTTATCTTTTCAGGATGGCGATGACGTTTCTTCCAAAATTCTTGTGCAAAAGCACATCGTTAGCGCCGGGAAACGGATAAAAGTTCTGGGTGATGGCGAGTTGGATAAAAAACTGAATTTTTCCGGAGTTGCGTTTTCAAAGCAGGCCCGTGATAAAATACTAAAAGCAGGCGGAACTATAAACTAATCGTGGAGAGATTCCTGAAAATTTTTAAGATAAAAGACCTTAGAAACAAGATATTTTTTATCCTGGCCCTTTTAGTCGTATTCAGATTTGCGGCGGCGATTCCGATCCCGGGAGTTGACGCTATCCGTCTTAAGGAATTTTTTCAGAATAACCAGCTGTTCGGATTGATTAGCGCCTTTACCGGCGGAGGGCTGGATAGTTTTTCTATCGTGATGCTTGGTTTGGGCCCCTATATTACCGCCTCTATTATAATGCAGCTTTTAACAATGATTTTTCCCGCATTGGAGCGGATGTATAAATATGAAGGAGAGGCCGGCAGGCAGAAATTCAATCAGTATTCCAGAGTTCTGACCGTGCCATTGGCCATGCTTCAGGGCTATGCCTTTATGATGATACTTGCGCGGCAGGGCGTGCTTAGCGGCATGTCTTTATTTACTTGGGCGAGCTCGCTTTTGGTCATCGCCGCGGGCTCTGTTTTCCTGATGTGGCTGGGGGAACTGATTTCCGAGAAGAATCTGGGTAACGGCGTATCGTTATTGATTTTCGCCGGTATCGTCGCCGGATTTTCAACGAGTCTCGGTCAATCGGGGGCCGCATACGTTTCCAGCCAGCTGTTCACCTATGTCGCCTTTGCGATAATCGCCCTTGTCGTCATAACCGGCGTAACCTATCTCACGGAAGCCCAGAGAAACATACCCATAAATTATGCCCGGCGCGTGCGCGGATTCAGAGTATTCGGCGGCGTTTCAACTTATCTGCCGATGCGCGTTAATAACGCGGGGGTAATGCCTATTATATTCGCCTTATCTTTGCTCTTGTTCCCGGGAATGATCGCGAATTTTTTCAGCACGTCCAGCGTGGCGTTTGTCGCTAATATTGCCAGAACCATCGGCGGTTTTATCCAAAATCAGCTGGTCTACGGCATCTTTTATTTCCTGCTTGTAATCTTGTTCACCTATTTTTACACGGCCGTAACTTTTGATCCCAAATCAATTTCGGAAAATATCCAGAAGCAAGGCGGCTATATCCCCGGCATTCGCCCGGGTCAGCCGACATCCCAATTTTTGACTCATCTTCTCAACCGCGTAACATTAGTTGGTGCCATTTTCCTTGGCCTTATCGCTGTTTTGCCGCAGATCGTCCGAGGCGCGACCGGCATCACCGCTTTTACCGTCGGCGGCACGTCAATTTTAATCGTGGTCAGCGTAGTTTTGGAAACAATGAAGGCGATAGACGCCCAGCTGTCAATGTACGAGTATTAAACATGGATAAACAGCTCATTATTTTTATCGCGCCGCCGGGGGCGGGCAAGGGAACGCAGGCGGATTTACTGGCCCAAAAGTTCGGCTTTGTTCATTTAGAGTCATCTAAGGTCTTGGAAACAAAGCTTGCTGGGCAAGAGAATTCTCCCGATCCGGAAATAAGGGAAGCCTGGCGGTTGTACAAAAAAGGCGAACTGATGACCCCGTCACTAGTGGCCAGATTAATCATTGAAGAAATTGAGAAGCTTTATCATGAAGGCAGGTCTATAATTTTCAGCGGCTCGTTCAGGACCTTAGAGGAAGTGCAAAAAGAAACTCCCGTCGTGGAGAAACTTTACGGCCGCGAGAATGTAAAAATTTTTTATATAGCTTTGAGTGAGGAGGAGTCGGTCAGACGCAATTCAGAGCGCCGTGTTTGCGAAAAAAACCGCCACCCTATACCCCGGCCCGAATATGACCCGAAGTTCACGGGCATAACAAAGTGTCCCTGGGACAGTTCACCGGTTATAACCCGGCCAGCGCTTGATAAGCCGGAAATAATAAAAGAAAGGTACAGAGTATTTTTGCGGGACACGAAGCCGGTGCTTGACTATTTTAGGAAAAAAGGCTATAAGGTGATGGAAATTAATGGTGAACAGCCGATTGAAAAAGTTTTTGACGACATCCTAAAGCATTTTTCAAATGATTCCAATCAAAACTGAAGCCGAAGTGGAGGTGATGAGAGAAGGGGGCAGAATACTGGCGGAAATTCTAGAGCAACTTGCCGTCGCAGTTCAACCCGGAATCTCAACATTTGATTTAGAAAAGCTTGCCCGCAAGTTTGTTTCATTTTATAAAGTGAAACCGTCGTTTTTGGGCTATCAGGATTTTCCGGCGGCGCTTTGCACTTCTGTTAACGGTGAAGTAGTCCATGGTGTGCCGTCCGTGACCAGAATACTAAAAAAGGATGATATAATAAGTTTAGACATGGGTGTTCTTTACCGGGGTTTTAATGTGGACAGCGCTCTTACGGTACCAGTTCTTGGTAAATTAACCCGTGACCAATGGGCGAAAGATAATCCGGAATTAAATAAACTCATTAAAACCACGAAAGCGGCCCTGAACGCAGGTATTGAACAGGCAAAGGCCGGCAATCGTCTGGGGAAAATTTCTAATGCGATACAGGGTGTTGTGGAAAAAGAAGGATTCAGTGTCATCAGAGAAATGGTCGGGCACGGAGTGGGCCGAGAACTCCACGAAGAACCGCAAATTCCAAATTACGGCCAATCCGGCGAGGGGCCGGTCCTTGAAGAAGGAATGGTTCTTGCCATTGAACCGATGGTTTCGGCCGGCGACTGGCATTTGGTTCGTGACGGTTTGACTTATAAAACCAAAGACGGCTCATGGGCGGCCCACTTTGAGCATACGGTGGCGATAACGAAAAGCGGCCCGCTGATTTTGACAAAATGAAGGCGGGCGCTAAACTTAGTTGGATAGAGCGGGAACAGCAAGGAGGACCGAAATGGGGAGTTTCGATGTTCGTCACGACTCTTTTGATTCCTGGGCCGGGTCTTTAAGAACTTTTAGGGAAGTCGTTGTCAGGGAATCTCGGGAAAAAAGTGATGCCGCAGGCGTTTTCTGGAGAAGAGTTAATGATTTTCTCCGATTTTTGACCAAAGAGGGGAAAGAAGATGATCCGGATACCGCAAGGTTGAGAAGGTTATTTGATGAATATACCAAACTGGAAGATGCCGAACTCAAGAAAGCCCGGCTTGAAATTCTGGATTTGTGCCTGGAAATCTGCGAGAAGTTCCAAGATGAGCTGCGAAGAAAAGTTGCGGCTGCCTCAATAATCGCGGCCTTATAGCCGATAACCGCGCCAGTCGCGGTTTTATTGTTTTTCTGCTATCATATCCTTATGCCCCATCTATCCGTCATTATCCCCGCTTATAACGCAGAAAAAATAATTGAGCCAACCTTAGGATCGGTCCGGGACTACTTATCAAGACAGTCCTACGATTGGGAGATTCTGGTCGTTAACGACGGCTCAACCGACGAAACCGCGGAGGTTTTGTCAAATATCAAAAATCAAA
>CAYHMZ010000024.1:0-7114 GCA_964357835.1 uncultured Candidatus Saccharibacteria bacterium | reverse complement strand
ATATACGCTTAACTCGTCAATTTGCTAGTCGGCAGATAATAAAGAAAATCAGGGGGCTCACTCGCTTCCACAAAAATCCGTTAGCTATTGCATTTTGGGCGGATGATGCGGCTAAGGCCACTGGTAATCAGTACCCCGCGCTTGTCTAGGCGGGGTTTTTGTTTTTATAAATTTTCATAAACAATCTGATTGAAATAATTTATTTCATTCTCAAATTCTTAAGAATTTGAGAATGAGGAAGGGGCAAGTTGGTGCCAGTCAAAGAATTTGCAAAAAAATCAAGAATGTATTAGCATTAGAACTGCGCGCGTTTGACCAAGTTCAAGGCGAGCGCGAGGAACGAACCGAGACGTAGTAGAGCTACGTTGAGGGAGTACCGGAGCGCTCAACGAAGAAATTGGACAAACCCCCCGTGGCTTTAAGCCGCGCCAAGCCCGTAAGAATTCGGGGCTTCGCGGCGAAAAGCGCGCAAGTTATAACTATGCCAATTACAAAATCGGCTAAAAAGGCCCTAAGACAGTCAAAAAGAAAACAGGCGCAGAATACAAAAAGGAAAGATGCTTTCCGGGTTTTGGTTAAGGAGTTCCGGAAAGCCGTAGCGGCCAAGGAGTTTGATAAAGCCAAGGGGTTACTACCCAAGGTTTATAAAGCGCTGGACAAAGCGGCCAAAGGCAAAACCATAAAGAAAAACAAGGCCAGCCGGCTGAAATCACGGCTGGCGAAATCAGTCAAAAAGGACTGACAAAACCCCCGCCTAAGCGGGGGTTTTGATTACTGAAATTACTGACTTGGAGTCGGGGCGGGCGTATTGGTAGCGGCCGCATGCAAACATTCTTCGCGCTCTTCAAAAGTGCGCAATCCATTATATATGTAGGTTCCGCAGAATTGCTTCTTTCCGCAGCTGTTATTCGTGTTATCTATCCAATAGAGATTTTTACAACTTGTCTCGCCATTACGCGGGGTTGAAGCCGGACGATTTTGCACACAGGTATTATAAACTTTTTTGGCCGCCTGAAATAATTTTCTTCATAATCAATAAATTATACTTATTATTATGTATACTGGCAGGCATTAACCAATATGCTTGCTAAAAATATTATAACAAATTAGGTGTTTTTTACGAACCCCGTTAGAAGTAGCCCTAACGGGTTAGCAAATCAAAGTTAATGTTTAATCAAAGTAACACAGTGACCGTAGGCCTGACTTATGTGCCGCTGTTACTACTTCTAACGGGGTGAATGCCTTGAAACACTCGCCACTATTCCCAAACCCGCAAGCATCGTCACCAAGGACGAACTGCCAAAACTGATAAAAGGCAACGGTATCCCTGTCAGAGGAATGAGTCCGGAGATTGCAGAAATATTAACGATAGCCTGGCCGGTTATCCAAGCCATAATTCCCAAGACCAGTAATTTACCGAATTGGTTGTGAACATTTCTCGCGATGTTAATCAGGACCAGGGCCAGCATCAGGAAAAGCGCAAGCAGAGCAATGGCTCCGACAAAACCGAGTTCCTCAACGATAATCGCGAATATGGAATCGCCGACCGGTTCAGGCAGATAATTAAACTCTTTCTGCTGACTTTGCCCGAAACCCAAACCGAAAATACCTCCGGAGCCGATGCCCAAAAGCGCTTGATTTATATGATAAGCGGCTCCTTGCTTGTCCGCCGCCGGATTAAAAAATGTCTTTAATCTGTCAAATCTATAGGGCTCAAGAACGGAGAACGTTCCCAATAAAATAGCCAGCACAAGGATTAAAACGGCAAAATGAGAAAGTTTGGCGCCGGCAAAAAAGTACATTGACAAAGCGATAAGCGTGATCAATACGAGGGTGCCCATGTCGGGCTGGAGCAACAACAAGAGGCCGGCAAAGCCGAACACTAAAAAGAAGGGCGCGATTGAATGAAGTCCCACGTTTATCCGTCCCTCATATCGGCTAAACCATGCCGCCAGATAAATAATCAGCGTCAGTTTTAAAAACTCTGATGGTTGGAAACTTAAGAATTTAAAACCCACCCATCTCTGCGCCCCCTTAAAGCTATAACCGATGCCGGGGACGAAAACCAAAACTAAAAGGCCAGTAACAACTATCAAAAGCGGCAGGGCGACTTTTCTCCAAAATTTGTAATTTACTCTGGATAAAAGCAAAAAAAGCGCCGCCCCGGGCAGGGCTCCGTATAGCAGCTGATGAATTACGTAGTAATAGGGCGAACCGAATTTTTTCTGTCCGTCAACTACGCCCGCGGAAGAAAGCATAACCAAACCGAAAACTACCAGAATAAACGTCAGAATTGCGAGCGTTTTGCCTGATTTTGACATCTGCATCAGCTAAATTCTAAAACAAAAATTGCCTTTCGGCAATTATCAAAAAACTTAATAGCCAACCCTTCTGTTTGGATTCTGGCTGATTAGCGCCAAAACGGCGGTAATTTCGAGTCAACTAAGAAAATGATAAGGCCCACGATCGCGCCTATCGCGGAAATCATCCAGAATCTCATCGTAACTTTGGTCTCGGGCCAGCCCATGGCTTCAAAGTGATGGTGAATCGGCGTGGAAAGAAAAATTTTCTTGCGGCGCAGGCGTTTGGAAAGGACCTGGATTATAACCGACCCCGACTCAACCACAAATATCACGCCGATGGGAATCAACAGGAACGGCGTATTTGTCAGCATGGCGATCACTCCCAAGACCACGCCCAAGGACATTGAACCGGTATCGCCCATAAAGAATCTCGCCGGATAAATATTGAACCACAGAAAAGCCACTAGCGCGCCCATGATCGCCGCGATGAGAGTTACCAAGTCCATTCTCCCCTGGTCAAATGCGATCGCTCCGTACGCCGCGAACATCGTCAAAAATACCCCGCCCGCCAAGCCGTCCAGGCCGTCTGTTTCGTTCGCGGAAAAAGAAGTGGCGACGATCATAAAAATGAAAAACAGGATATACCACCAACCTGCCGCGATATCGCCCAAGAAAGGAAGATTTATAGTATCAAAATCCAGTTTGAAATAAAACCACCAAGCGCCGCCTATGGCGACCAAAGTATAAAGCAAAATCCGATAGCGCATTTGAAGCCCTCCGCCTTTGGGCCCGATGCGCAAAACGCCAAGTATATCGTCCAGTAATCCAAAAAGCGCCGCAACGATCAATGCCCCGAACGGCAGCCATGTTTGGCCTCTTGAAAAAAAGTTGACCTTAGACCAAAAACCGTCTATGCGTCCCGCAAGAAACCAAAATAATAATGTTAAAATCGTCACAGTAAACCATATCACGACTCCGCCCATTGTCGGAGTCCCCTCTTTGCTTTGATGAAGTTTGTTGAAAATGGGAGCGCCTTCCGCTCTTAATTGTTTTCCAAGTTTGTATCTGTACAAAACCTTCGTCCATAAAGGCGTAATCACCATCGCGACAAAAAACGCCAGTGTTGCCACCGTAAAAATTCTGACTACGTTGAATATTGTAAAAATTTGGTCTTCCATACGTTAATCCGTTACTGCCAGCGATATGCCGCCTTGCTCCACTGAATTAATTTTTCTGTTTCCGAAAAACGGTCTTTTGCGCCAAGGATGACGCTAATGATTGTATCATGACCGTCGTTAATGACAATCTCCAGCGCCATTGTGCCCAAGGCATTGTCGGTATAGCCGGTCTTCCCCAAAACGATGCCGGGGATACGGCCTAAAAGCTGATTGGTGTTAACCAGGTTATGGACCGTCCTGCCGTCAACCGATGTAACGGTTGCCGAACCGGTCATCAATGCCTGCGATATCAGGTCGTATCTCGCGGCGTAACGAACCAATTTTACCAGATCAGAAACGGTTGAAAAAGCGTCCTGGTCGTTAAGACCGGCGGGGTCGGCAAATTTAGTATTGGCCATGCCGATGACTTGGGCTTTTTCATTCATTTTGGCGACAAAATCAATCCCTTCTTTTTGCGCCGCAGTCGCAAAGGCCAGGGCCGCGTCATTTGACGATTTGATGAGCATGGCCTTGAAAAGGTCGGTGCCGAGCAACTGTTCGTTCTTATAAAAATCGGCGCCCTTGCCGTCAACATTTATGTCCTCCGCAGGCACAGTAAAAACATCGCGTAGGTTCAGATTATCCAGAACGACCAGCGCGCTCATTAGCTTCGTAATTGAAGCGGTCGGCAGCCGCCGGTTCGGATTTTTGATATAAAGGAAACGGCCGGAACGGATATCAAAAAGAGCCACCGCTTTTGCTTCCAAAACCGGTTCCGGGACATTAAAATCGCGGACCGGTAAATAATTGGTTTCGGAAACCGGAAGAAGAAAGGCCGGTCCCGGGCGAGCTTCATTATTGCGGGCGGGAGTCAGCTGAAGGGGCTGTCCTTTTCGGATCTCCATCAAGGAAACAAAAAAACCCGCAACGAGCAGTAATGATCCGAGTACAATTGTGGGTAAAATTGACTTTAAGTTCATCTATCTTCGTGCCCCCTCCCGTTATTTGCCTAGCTTCAGATGCAACTCTTTTAATTGTTTTTCTTCCAGTTCCGACGGCGAATCCATCATCAGGTCTCGGGCATCGCCAGTTTTTGGGAAAGCAATAACTTCGCGGATATTCGGCTCGTTGGCCACAATCATCACAAACCTATCAATGCCCGGCGCGATGCCACCGTGCGGCGGCGCACCATATTTAAACGCCTCTATCATGTGCCCGAATTTTTTAGTGATCTGCTCGTCAGACAAACCGAGGATTTCAAAAACTTTCTTTTGGATTTCGGGCTTATTAATTCTAATGCTCCCGCTTGCTATTTCATAACCATTTAAAACGAAGTCGTACGAATTAGCTCTCACCTCTCCAAGCTCTCTCTCTTCAACTTTGGACAAATCTTCATCCTTCATCATCGTAAAAGGATGGTGCTCGCTATCCCATTTCTTTTCACTCTCATTCCATCTGAACATGGGAAAATCAACCACGAAAGCAAAAGCAAGTTCCTTTGGATCATTTTTATCTTTACGCAAATCTGGCTTGTCCGTTTTATATTTTTCAATAACTTCCGCGTACGTTAAGCGGGGAAATGGGGTTTGCGTAATATGAAATCCGGGCAAAATTTCTTTTGTGATCTTTATGTATAAATCTTCTATCAGAGAAAGAATTTCTTCCTGGGTTACGAAACTCATTTCCAAATCCAACTGGGTAAATTCCGGCTGCCGGTCTCCCCTTGTGTCCTCATCACGGAAACACCTCGCAATTTGAAAATATTTTTCAAGGCCGGCAACCATCAGTAATTGTTTATACTGCTGGGGCGACTGCGGCAGAGCGTAAAAATTGCCCGGATAAAGGCGCGAGGGCACAACGTAATCGCGAGCGCCTTCCGGGGTGGATTTCGTTAAAATCGGGGTTTCTATTTCCAAAAATCCCTTTTCGTCTAGAAAATCACGGATAAATTTAATTACCTTGTGGCGCAAAACAAGGTTGTTCTTCATTCTTTCGCGCCTTAAGTCCAAATAGCGATATTTCATTCTGTTCTCTTCTCCAATCTCGCGGCCATCGGTATCCAGCGCGAACGGAGGAGTTGCCGCTTCGGCCAAAACCTCCAGCGATTCGGGCTGTATTTCTATTTTGCCGGTCTCAATTTCTTCGTTTACCATTGCCGCCGGTCTCTCCGCAACTTTGCCGACGATTTTCAAAACCCATTCGGAACGGAGCTTCTCGGCAATCTCGTACATTTCTTCCTGCACCGGTGTGAATACAATCTGCGCCAAGCCCGACCTGTCGCGCAAGTCAATGAAAATAATCTTGCCATGGTCACGGCGGTTATGCACCCAGCCAAAAAGCTCCACGCTTTCCCCGGCCTTATTTTTTGTTTCTATGATCGGCGTCCTCATTTATTAAACTAATCGTAATATAAAAACTGAATTAAAGCAAAATGGCCAGCCCGCCGAAAACAAAACCGGCTACAAGAGCCGGAAATTGACCTCAATAGTTACCAAAACGGCAACGGGCTTGCCGTTTTTCACGCCCGGGTGGAATCGCCATTTTTTAATTGCCTCTATCGCCTTTTCATCCAAGCCCAGGCCGAGCGGCCGCACAACCTTGATATCCTTCGCCATGCCGTCCGTGTCTCAATTTTACAAACAAAAAGACGGGATATGCCCCGCCCTACGGCCGCTTGCTGCGGATGTGAAGTCCTCTGGATGCCGCTTCTTGTTTCAAAAAATGAATGCGACTCAAAAACAACAATAATATGAATAAAAACCCGCCGAACACTAAGTAGGGATTATGCTTTTCCGTCGCAAACCCCAAACTTATCATACCGAAGCCTACCGCCGCAAAAAGAAGGACCAAAAGAAATCTCCGCAGTTCGTTCAATCTCTCAAACCAAACCCAGAATTTCCGCATGGCTTGTCTCCTTTTTTTAAGTCAAAGAACGCTTTTCTAGAATAAGCCGAGGGAAAAATTCTGTCAACCCCGCACGAGGCAGAGGCGCGCTGCGGGCCCTCGCGGCCTCGTTCGGGGTCAATATCTGCATCTACGAACTGCCAACTACAAACTAGTTCTACGACCGGTTATGCCGCATATTATCCATTGCCCAAGTGTATTCTATGACAAGAACCGCTGTCCACTGCGGTTCATTATAGATAATGAACAGGGCGATGCCGAAGAAAAGCGCGACGGTATTTATGACAAAAAAGGCAACGTCAAAATGCTGTTCGTGACGGGACTCTTTCTCGTTATTTGTTATGTATAAAAGCCAGTTCCAAAGTTTCATATGTCTTGATTATACTCCAGCAAGTTCCTCCTCTGCAAATTCCTAAAATTTTGTCCGCCCCACCAGGAATCTTCCTCAACTTAAAACACGCCGTCGCGTGTTTTAGTTTCGGACTGGGCTCGCGGCGATTGTCGGCTGGCAATCGCATCGCTCCGCCCTTCGATTCCTTGCCGCAAGCAAACTACTTTGCTTGCGGCTGGGCGTCCAAAAACTTCGTTTTTGTCCGCCCCACCAGGAATCGAACCTGGAACCTTCTCCTTTCCGCCAAAGGGCGGATCAGCCTCCGGCTGAAAAAGGGAGCTGCTCTATTATTTTCAATGCCCAGTCCGCCCACCAGGAATCGAACCTGGAACCTTCTCCTTAAAAGGGAGCTGCTCTGC
>CAYHMZ010000023.1:3585-7350 GCA_964357835.1 uncultured Candidatus Saccharibacteria bacterium | reverse complement strand
TCAAATTTTAACACCACTGTTTGATGGGCCTGAATGCCAAACTCTCGCCGCAGATGTTCGTCGTCGGTTAATTCCTTTATTTTTTGAGCGAGCAGTTCCGGTTTGCGGGGTTCAACCAGAAACCCGTTCTTGCCGTCTTCTATAATTTCCGGCGCGGCGCCGACATTTGTCGCCACAACCGGCAGTTTTGCCGCCATCGCTTCAAGCAATGCCCAAGAGAATCCTTCTTTGACGGATGGCAGGACAAAAATATCAAAGGCCGCAAGATATTTGCGGGCATCGGGCAATTTGCCCGTTAGGAAAACCTTATTTTTTATCCCCGATTCTTTTATTTGCAGTTCCAATTTCTCTCTTTCGGTTCCGTCTCCTATTATCACGAAGACCGCCTCTTTCATTTCCTGGTCAGCATTTATTATCTTTGCGGCTTCAACCAGATATTTAAGCCCCTTTGTTTTGTAGAAGTTGGCGACCGTGCCTACTACTATTTTTGCATGGAGAAAACCCCTCTGTCTTTGGGGGAGTTTCTCAAACAATTTTATTTTTGCCTCGTCTTTGCCGAAAATTTCCAGCTTGTAGGAGTCAACGCCGTTATGGATAAGTTCAATGCTTTGCCTCGGTCTTATTTTTAATTTTTTGGCCTGCTCAAGATCGCGCTGGCTATTGACTATAATTACATCTTTAAATTTAGCCGTGTATTTTTCGGCAAGGATATAAAACCGGCGCACGAGCCACGGCATCGGGTCGTTAAACGACCATCCGCCGATACGATATATTACTTTTAGGCAAGGGAAGATCCTTGCCGCAAGCGAGCCGATAACACCCGCCTTGGAACTGTTTAAAAACAACGTATCGGGCTTAAAATCCCTTATTAAGCCCCTTACCTCCAAATAGCCCCTAAAATCGTCGTAGAGACCTATTTTGCGCCTTAAAAAGCGGAGGGAGAGGGTAGAAACGCCCATATTTCTTAGAATCCCCAAAAACTCGCCGTCACCATCTTTTCCGGCCGCGACAAGGATCCCGTACTTGTTACGGTCCAATCGTGACATTAGTTCGCATAAAAACCGCTGGGCTCCCCCCAATTCCGACTGGGTAACTACAAATAAAACCCGTTTTTTGGGGCTTATTCCCGACATTTCGTTAGGATTGCTTTTGGCCTCCATTTATGGCATGATACTAGCATAATTGATGGAAAAATCAAAGAAAATTTTGCTTTTTACGACGGCTTACAGACCATTTGTCGGAGGTTCGGAGATTGCCATAGAGGAAGTTGTTAAACGCCTGCAGGATGTTTTTTTTGATATTATTACGCCGAGGTTCAGAAGAGGCCTGTCAAAGTTTGAAACCGGCGATAATTTTCGCATTCACCGGGTCGGCTGGGGCTGGTTTTTGGATAAAATTATTTTTCCTCTTTCAGGGTTTTTGCGTTCACGGAAGCTTATCAAGGAAAACGATTATGATTTTCTTCACGTTTTTCAGGCATCATGGGCCGGCGGAGCGGCGTGGTTTACAAAGATTTTCCATTCCTGCATTCCTTTGATATTAACTTTGCAGGAAGGTAAAGATCTGGATAGTCAAGGTTGGTTTGTAAAATTGTGCCGGAGAATGATTGTCAGGAAGGCCAACCGGATTACGGCGATCAGCGAGTACTTGAAAAAATATGTTTTGAAAAATAGAAAAAACGCTGCCGTGGCAGTCATACCGAACGGAGTTGACATTGATAATTTCTGCAGGGGTTTCAGCTATGGCGAACTTTCAGTGCTTCGGGACAAGGTTGGAATTAAGCCCGGAGAAAAAACAATTATCACCGTTTCGCGCCTCGTTCCCAAAAACGGTGTTGGCGATCTGATAAAAGCCGCGGCAGTACTGGGTGAAAAAAGAAAAGAGCCGGTTTTTAAATTGTTGCTGCTTGGCGAGGGAGAACAAAAGAGCGACCTGTTAAAGCTGGCCGATGATTTGAAGATAAAAGATAAAGTAATTTTTATCGGCCAGATAAACCGTTCTGACCTTCCGAAATATTTGAAAATTTCTGATGTGTTCGTCCGGCCATCTTTATCCGAAGGTTTAGGCAATGCTTTTTTGGAAGCGATGGCGGCATCAGTGCCAGTAGTTGGGACTCCGGTTGGAGGAATACCGGACTTTCTTAAAGATGAAGAGACCGGTTTGTTTTGCAAAGTCAGCGACCCCGAAGACATCGCCCAAAAAATTGAAAAACTTGTTTTTGACGACGCTTTAAGGAGAAAAGTAATCGAGAGCGGGCTTAAATTAGTGGGAGAAAGATATGATTGGGAAATTATAGTGCGGGAATACGCAAAATTGTATAACCTATGAAACTATCAATTGTTATTCCTGTCTACAATGAGAGCAAAACCGCACTTGAGATTCTGCGAAGGGTGGAAGAAACTGATTTGGGGCCTGTTGAAAAAGAAATAATTGTGGTTGACGATTTTTCCACCGATGGCACGAGAGACATATTAAAAACTTTTGAAAATAAATATAAGGTTTTTTATCAAGAAAAAAATATGGGCAAGGGAGCGGCGTTAAGGAGAGGATTTAAGGAGGCGACGGGAAATGTTGTTTTAGTGCAGGATGCCGACTTGGAATATGACCCGAATGACTATCCCGCACTTTTGGAACCGATTGCGAATGGGCGGGCCGATGTGGTTTACGGTTCGCGATTCCTTAAATCCGAAGGCGCGCCACGACAAAACCGGATTGTTTATAGACGCGGCTACCTGTTCAGCAAAGCGCTTAACTGGATGTCCAATGTTTTAAGCGACTTTCGCCTTTCCGATATGTATACTTGTTATAAAGTATTTTCAAAAAAAGCTATTGACCGTATTTCTCCCCGTCTTAAATCAAATAGATTTGGTATTGACCCCGAATTAACCGCTTGGGTGTCAAAATACGGTTTTAGAATAGTTGAAGTGCCGATTTCCTACCTCGGCAGAACTTACGAGGAAGGTAAAAAAATAAATTGGAAAGATGGACTGGCTGCAATATGGCATATAATCAGGTTTAACCTTCTAACGCGATGCAAAAGATGCGAATAACATGCGAATGATGCGAACCAAAACTACAGACAAAATCATATATCCCGCACTATCCTATAAACTAACCGGCCTCTGTTTTGAGGTTCAGGGTCAACTAGGACGTTTTTGTAGCGAGAAACAATATACTGATGCGTTTGAGGTATTATTGAACAAAAATAATCTAGTTTTCCAAAGAGAAAAGTTTATTCCTATAAAGTTTGAAGAGAAATTTATTCAAGGAATTTTTCCTGATTTCTTGGTTGAGAACACCATAGTTTTAGATTTAAAAGCTAAGAAATTTATTACAAAAGAGGATTATAACCAGATGGCTAGATATCTTAGACTGTTAAATAAAAAATTAGGCCTAGTAGTTAACTTTAGAAGCACATATATTAAACCGAAAAGAATTTTAAATTCGCAATATTCGCATGAGTAATTCGCAACATTCGCATCGCATATTAATCACAACTGGAATTTTTCATCCGGATATCGGGGGACCGGCGTCATACGCAGGACTTTTGGGACGCGAATTGTCCAAAAGAGACATTTCCGCCACCGTACTTACTTATTCTTCCGTCTTAAAACATAAAGCCGACAATGCCCAGCCCTTCAAAGTTGTCAGGGTCTGGAGAGGCATTCCCAAAATTTTGAGGCATTTGGTTTATTTTATGAAAGCGCTTTCCTTGGCGAAAAAGGCCGATGTTGTTTTTGCCTTAAATGCCGTAAGCGCCGGTTT
>CAYHMZ010000023.1:1385-3485 GCA_964357835.1 uncultured Candidatus Saccharibacteria bacterium | reverse complement strand
CCGTGGAAAGGTTTCAGGATGTTGATTAAAATCATGCCCCGGCTTTTTGAAATTAATCAATTTTTCCGGCTGGTAATAGTCGGCGACGGGCCGGAGGAGAAGATTTTGAAATCAGTCGTGAAAAATATGCATTTGGAAAACAAGGTTTTTCTGTTAGGCAATAAATCAAAAGAAGAACTGGCTCTTTTCTCGGCCGCCGCAGACATTTTTGTTTTAAACACCGCCTATGAAGGATTTTCCCATCAGATATTGGAGGCCATGGCAGCCGGTGTGCCGGTGATCACAACGGCTGTCGGCGGCAACCGCGAAGTTGTCCGTCAAGGCGAGAACGGTTTTATGATTAAGTATAACGACGAGTTCAATTTAATTGAAGCGATAAAAACCGTCTGGCAAACAGAAGAGTTGCGTGAACGGTTCGTTGAAGAGGGCAAAAAAACCGCCGCGCTTTATAATATTGACAAAACGTGCCAGGAAACAATTGCTTTACTTTTGAAATAATATGTCAAGTAAAAATTTTTTTGACGAAAAAATTAAAGAAATAGCCATTCAGAAAAACATCATTGATCTTGGCGGGGGAGGCGGTTTTAATAAACAACTGACAAAATATCGGTCACTTTTTAAGAATAATTATAAAACGGTTGATATTGACCCGAAAACAAAACCCGATGTTATCGGCGACATCCAGAACCTGCCGTTTTTAGACGGTACGGTAGGCGGGGTTATTTGTATTTCGGTTCTTGAACACGTTGAGGATCCGGCGAAAGCGATCAATGAAATTTATCGCATTCTGGAAAGCGGAGGCAGGGCTCTTATTTATGTTCCGTTTCTTTTTCCGTATCACGCAAAGACGGGGTTTTATAAGGATTTTTTCCGTTTTAGCAGAGACGCGGTTGAACATTTATTCAGACGCTTTAAAAATATTGAGGTCGTTCCGACTCGCCAGTTTTTTGAGACGTGGCTGCTTATGTTGCCCAAGATCGGTCCGAAGCTCGCACCTCTTGGCCGTTTGTTTGATAAACTGGCCCTATCAAAAGGGAATCAAGTTTCAGGGTTTATGATTTACGCGGTTAAATGACTTTGATTATGGCAAAACTTTTAATGATCTCGGGCGATAGATCTCTTGCCGAGGGGAAACGCGGCGCTTTTTATAATACTTTGGAAGAATTTCACAAATATTGGGGCAGAATAGACATAATTTGCCCGAGAACTACAAACTACAAACTACAAACTACAAACTTATTCGGAAATGTTTTCATTCATCCGTCGCCGTGGCCGTTGTGGCTGCAGCCGTTATGGATTTTGAAAAAGGGGAAGCGGATTTATAAAGAGCAAAAATTTAATTTAATGACCGCACATGAATACCCGCCCTTTTACAACGGCATTGGGGCAAGATTACTTTGGAATAAAATACGAGTTCCGTATGTTCTGGAGATCCATCATGTCCCGGGGCTTCCAAGAGCCGCCAACTTCAAAGAGAAGTTTTACAAGAACATTACAAAGTCTTTTATCAGAGCCGATTCCATAAAAGCCAAAGCCATACGCGTGGTAAATAAAAAACAAGTTCCCGACTTTTTGATAAAGGCCGGCGTGTTTAAAGACAAAATCGTTTATATCCCGTCTTTTTATATTGATCTTGATATCTTCAGGCCCTTAAATTTGCCAAAGGATTATGATCTGATTTTTGTCGGTCGGCTTGCGGAAAATAAGGGCATTAACCTATTCTTGAAAGCGGTAAAAAAATTAAATGCCAAGACGATAATTGTGGGAGACGGGCCGTTAAAAGAGAACTTAAAATTACAGGGCAATATCCGGCTACACGGATGGGCTAAAGATTCGGCCGAAATAGCCGGATTGCTAAATCGTTCTAAAATAATAATCATGTCGTCTTATAACGAGGGCGGGCCGAGAGTTATCTTGGAGGCAATGGCTTGCGGCGTATCAGTTTTGGCGACCCCCGTGGGCATTGTTCCGGATATAATAAAAGATGGCGAATCCGGGCGGATTATTGAGTGGGATGCGGGAGATATCGCGAAAAAAGCCGCAGAACTGCTGAATGACGAAGATAAACGCAGAAATTTCGGATTGAACGGCCTGAATATA
>CAYHMZ010000023.1:0-1285 GCA_964357835.1 uncultured Candidatus Saccharibacteria bacterium | reverse complement strand
GGCGGATTTCTGCATCGGTCCCTTGCCGACCGGCGGCATAGACAAGGCCATGCTTGAAGCCATGGCCGCGGGTTGTATCATATTGACGTCAAACGATATTTTTAAAAAATACCTCGGTGAATATTCGGATATGCTCATTTTTTCCGATCCGGAAGACCTGGCCGTAAAATTAAAAAAACTTTATTTCCTGCCGGGTGCGAAAAAGCAAGAGATCGGCAATTTCTTAGAAGGGTCGGTTAGGAAGGATCATGACCTAACAAGTCTGATAAATAATATCTCCGCCCTGTTTAATGAAAAAAACAGAATTTTGATAACGGGGTATACTTACGTTGACGAGGCCTCTCTTAAAACGTTTGATTTTTATCCGGCGGGCGACGACATAAGTTTTTTGGTGCCGGAAAAATGGTCTCTTAAAGACGGCAAACACATATTCATACCTCCGCAAAAAGAAAATATCCGCACGGCAAAAGCGTTTTTCAGCCACTCTCATTATCCGATCATCGGGGGCCTTCTTAAGGGCTGGATGCCGATCTTCCCGTTTGTGGTTTTTAAGCAAAGGCCGCATATCATTTATAGCGCCACTGAACCCAATCTTTTGACCACGCTTTATCAGGGCATTTTTGCTAAAATGTTTGGCGCCAAGCACATTATTTTTACATGGGAGAACGTGCCTTATGACCAGAAATTCAGAGGCTCAAGGGGAGCCATCCAAAAGATCATCGTTAAATTAAACCTGTTATTCTGCAACGGCGTCATATGCGGAAACGTCAGGGGGCAGGAAATTATAAGCTCATTAACCGATGAACCGACGATCGTCATGCCTTTGTGCGGCGTGGATTCCGATTTCTTCCGGCCCGACTGGTCTCAAAAATCATTTCGGGGCGTTAATTTTGCCGATAACATCGTATTCGCTTTTATCGGAGCCATAGGGTATAGAAAGGGGATACATTTAATTATTCGAGCTTTTAACGAATTATTAAAGGATTTTCCGGAAATCCGTCTTTTTATAGCCGGCAGCGGCGAGTACGAGAAAGAAATTAATTCAATGATCCGCGAATCGGGATCGGCAAGTTCAATTACGCGAGTGTCTTGGATGGACAGGAACGGAGTGCGCGAGGCCCTAAACAGTTCCGACGTATTTCTTTATCCCAGCATTCCTTATAAGGGCTGGGAGGAACAATTCGGTTATTCCATAGCCGAAGCCGCGCTTATGGAACTGCCCGTTATCGCAACCAAGTCCGGTTCCATGTCCGAGGTCATATTGGATGGCAAAACCGGTATTCTT
>CAYHMZ010000022.1:5667-7441 GCA_964357835.1 uncultured Candidatus Saccharibacteria bacterium | reverse complement strand
TTTTTTGATAATTATAAGAAAGATATAGACAACAAAGTAACCCGCCGAGATGTTATCGGCCAGATCGGCATTACCGAAGAAATGCTCGCCGCCGCTTATAACGGCGGTCCGAACAAGGTTGTGAAGTCGGTCAATAAATACGGCTTAGCGTGGTTAAGCGGCCAATTCTCCTTGCCGCGGATCAAAGCTATCTTTAAGCCGGAAACCATGACCTACATCCAGAAATTCAAGTCCATAAAAAGTTTGGATATCCTCTAGCCGGAAATCCACAACCGGTTTTCAAGATGTTTGGTATACTAAGAACGCAATGAATGACTTTTTGCCCAAATTGCCGGAACGGCGCGCGAAAAAGAAAATCGTAATTTTGCTCGTCATTGTTTTGTTGGCCGGAGCCGCGGCCTCATTTTTCTATTTTAAAAACGGCCGTTTGTCGCTATTGGGCGCGATTACGGCGCAAAGATCCGCCGGAGATCCTTACGCAGAATTTCTGTCAGAGATTTACGATAAGATAAAAGAAAATTATTGGGACAAGATCAGCGATGAGGATTTGAGCAATATTTACAAACTGGCTGCCGAGAAATTGACGGGGAAAACGCTGGGCTTGGAGACCAATAACAAGGCGGGCGTCAAGAATTTAGCGGCGGCGATCATAAAAGATATGGATGCTGCTGGCAAAATTGAATTTTCGGCTAAACTGGAAGACGTCGTTCTTGCCAACTTGAAACCTTTCGGCCGAAGCCGGCTATATACGACCAAGCAAGAGCAAGACCTTGCCAATGCCGTTCAAAATGTAAATCCGGAAAAAAATCTTTATGCCTTGCTGGGTCTTGAAAAAGGCGCATCGCAGGAAGAAATAAGCGGGGCTTATGAAAAGAAAACACAAGAGCTTAAAAATAACCAGACCCCCGAAGGGAAGAAGAAACTGGAAGAGACCTCGTACGCTTATGGGGTTTTGAACGACGCAAGCAAGAAGCAAAATTACGACAAAGCGGGCATTGAACCCACGGTATTCTCAAAATTAGTCCGGCCCGGCATATTCTACATTCACATAACAAAAATTTCCCCGACTACGCTTGATGAATTTCAAAAAACCGCCGATTCGGTAAGCGGCAAAAAGGGCCTAAGCTCGTTGATATTGGATTTGCGCGGGAATGTCGGCGGGGCCGTTGACCTGATGCAGTACTTTTTAGGGCCGTTCATCGGGCCGGGCCAATACGCTTACGACTTTTTCCACCAAGGCGATTACACGCCGTTTAAAACAAAAACCGGTTGGCTGGAAAGTTTGGTCCAGTACAAGAGGGTTGTGGTTTTGGTTGATGGCGGAGTCCAATCATCCGCCGAAATAATGGCCGCAACTTTAAAAAAATATAATGTCGGGATTTTAGTGGGCGAACCCACGAAGGGGTGGGGGACGATAGAAAAAGTTTTTGATATTGAACACCAAATTGATTCCAGCCAGAAATTTTCGGCTCTCATCGTCCATAGCGTAACTTTGCGCGACGACGGCCAGCCAATAGAAGGTCGTGGAGTTGATCCGCTTATCAACATAACCGATAAGGATTGGCAGAAACAGCTGTTGGAACACTTCAACTATCCCGAATTTGGCCGAGCCGTTAAAGAGATGTGGGACAACCCGATCCCCGCGAAGTAACCCCGGCGGTTATCGCAGAGGTTGCTTGGAAGTTGAGCTTCCAAGCGTTTTCGGTTCTTGAAATTTTGCATCAGAATGTTATATTTGTCGTGAAATGTCAACTAAAAGATCCAAAGTTTATGT
>CAYHMZ010000022.1:0-5567 GCA_964357835.1 uncultured Candidatus Saccharibacteria bacterium | reverse complement strand
CCGGACGGCAGGGCTTTTTGCAATTGGCAGGAGGACAAACGCGATGCCGCGAGGGTTGCCGCGAAGCTGGGCATAAGATTCAAGGTTTGGGATTTTTCAAAAGAATATGGCGAAAAAGTAACGAAGTACATGGTCAGTTCTTATCGCGGCGGCATTACGCCGAACCCCGATGTTATGTGTAATAAGGAAATTAAGTTCGGATTATTTCTGAAAAAAGCGCTTGCCGAAGGAGCCGATTATATTGCAACCGGCCATTATGTTCGGCTTTGCCATCGCGATGCTAATTTACGAATGCATGCGAATAATGCAAATAAAAAAATTAATAAATTCGCAACATTCGCGTGGAATTCGCAACATTCGCATCGCACTTATCACTTATTGCAGGCTCGAGATAACAATAAAGACCAGTCGTATTTTTTGTGGACGCTTACGCAAAAGCAACTCAAGTATTGCCTTTTTCCGATAGGGGACTATGCGAAGCCGGAGGTCAGAAAGCTGGCCAAGAAATTCGGTTTGGCAAATTACGCGAAAAAAGACAGTCAGGGAGTTTGTTTTGTCGGCCAGTTGGACGTGAAGAATTTTCTGAAAGAATACATTAAGCCAAAAGCCGGCGAGATTAAACTCCTGGAAACAAGAAAAATCATCGGCCGGCATGACGGCGTTTATTATTACACCATCGGCCAGAGGCACGGTCTGGATATTAAAACTGGCGGAGGGCCGTATTTTGTGGTGAGCAAAGACATTAAGAAAAATATAATTTACGTTACCAGCAACGAGAAAAATCTGGCGACCGATTTCGCCGAAATTAAAAAGATAAACTGGGTAGGCCGTCAGCCGGCTTTACCCGTGAAGGTAGGAATAAAAATAAGGTATCGCGGCGAATCAATTCCGGCGGAGATCGGCAAGGGCGCAAAACCGGGCGTTCTGGCGGTTAAATTCAAAAAGCCCGCCAGGGCCGTTACCTCCGGCCAATCAGCCGTATTTTACCGCGGTCAAGTCGTTCTTGGCGGCGGAATTATCATTTAATTCCCGCCCGTAATTTCCCTTAATCCCAAAAATTGTCATTTTGATGCGGTCGCATCAAAATGACAAAAATTGTGTATAACTTTTAAAATAGAGCTGTTTGCAAACTATCTTTTAGCCGATGCCGTCAGTAAGCTTTTTCCGGTCATTTCGGCGGGCTGGGGGATTTCCATAAGTTCAAGTATCGTCGGCGCGACATCGGCAAGAATACCGGAAATATCGCCCGTTTCTCTGGCGATAGTCTCCGGCGTTTTATTCATCTGATATTGCCGGGCGACAAGATAAAATGGTATGGGGTTGCTTTCGTGCCTCGTTTCCGCCTCGCCGCCTGATTTGTAAATCATCCCTTCGGCATTGCCGTGGTCAGCGGTTATTATTAAAGTCCCGTCTTTTCCAAGGACTGCGTCTTTGATCAGCCCGGCCGCTTTATCTACTGCCTCTATTCCCTTAACCGTAGCCGGAAAATTTCCCGTATGAGCAAGCGTGTCGGGATTTGCAAGATTCAAAACAATAAAGTCGTAAAAATCCCTTTTTATCTCTTCTGCCACTTTGGCGGCGATTTCCCAGCTTTTCATCGCCGGATTATTCTCGCTGTCTTTCAGGGATTCAATAAAAACGTCCGTTTCGCCGTTGAACTCTTTGGTTTTAAGGCCGTTGAAGAAATATGTTATGTGAGCGTATTTTTCGGTTTCGGCGACGTGAAGCTGGTTTTTGCCGAGCGCGCTTAGAACCTCGGCTAAGCCGTTTTTAATATCGGGGGGCGGGAAAGCCGCAGTTGCGGCCGGATTTTCCAGACCCAAATATTGCGTCATCGTACAAACGTAGAGGTTTTTTAAGTCGACTCTTGGGAACAGCGAAAAATCCGGCTCAATGAAAGGTTTTAAAATCTGCCGCATGCTGTCTTCTCTGAAATTAAAAAATATCAGGGAATCATTATCTGCAATGCCGGAAAAACCAGAATCCTCGGCCACAACGGGCGGCATTGAAGAATCGTTTTGCCCTTGCTGATAATAATTTTTGATCGTCGCCGGGAGATCAGAACTTTTTTCGCCGGCGCCTTTGGCGAGCAGCTCGTACGTCTTTTGAGTCAATTCCCAGTTATTATCCCTGTCCATTGCGAAATTGCGCCCGATTATGGTTGCGAGTTTTCCGCAATTGCGGCTTTGGAGCTCGTCCTTGACCGATTCCAAAAGTTTCGCGCCCTCCTGAAGCCCCGAGTCCTTGCCGTCCAAAAAAAGATGCAAGTAGGTTTCGGGACAATTATTTTGGACCGCCAAATCAAGCAGAGCAGGTATTAGAACAAAAGCCGAATGCACCGTGCCCGAGGTAAGAAGGCCGATAAGATGAACTTTGGATCTGTTTTTTTTCGCATATTCGTACGCCCCGGCTAAGGCGGAGTTTGAGAAAAAAGTTTTATCCGAAATTGAACGGCTGATGCGCGAGAAATACTGCTCAACAATCCGACCCGCCCCGATGTTTAAATGGCCGACCTCGCTGTTACCGGATTCGCCCCAGGTCGTGCCGACCGCCGGACCCGATGCCTGCAGAAGCGTCATCGGATATTCCCGGGCGAGCCCATCCATTACAGGCGTATTCGCCTGTTTGATCGGATTGCCGACCTCTTTTTTGCCGAATCCCCAACCGTCCAAAATTGCGAGGACAATAGGTTTTTTGCCGCCAGTATCCATGAGCTAATAATAACAAATCTGTATTCTCAAAGCCACTGATTCGCGTGGTTATTAACTGCCCTTTGTTGGCCCCGTCAGATAACCGCAACGCGGTTAGCGCACGGCGCTATTTGACCGGGTTGACATTCAATAATTTTGAGAGTATCATTAATATAGGTCTTATTTTCTTAAGTTTAATTAACTAAGCAACTAAACTAACAATTACTTGGTTTTACTGCTAGTTCAAATTCATGACAATAGGGATGTACTCCATTATTGGAGGGGTTTTTGCGTTACTCATAGGTCTGGTAATAGGTTATCTACTTAACCTTTTTCTCACCAACAAAAGAATAAGTTCCGCCCGCGCAAGAGCGGAAAATCTCCTAACCGAGGCCAAAAACAAGGCCCAGGATTTGCTTTTGGAGGCGAAGAGTAATTCTTTAAAGATCCTTGAAGAAGCCAAGAAGGAAGAGCAGGAACGGCACCGCCAATCGGTCAGAATAGAAGAACTGCTTTCAAAAAAGGAGTTGGACGTGGACAGCAAGGCAAAAGATGTGGAGAAAGAAAAACAGGCGCTCGTGGCAAAAGTTGCCGAAATAAACAATTTAAAAACCGAGCTGGAAGCAAGAAAGGAGAAACAGAACGAAGAGCTGCAAAAAATAGCCGGCCTGAAAAAGGAGGAGGCCAGAACCATCTTGTTTAAAAATCTTGAGGAGGAATACAACGCCGACCTTCTGGAAAAGATCCGCAAATTTGAGCAATCAAATCAGGAAGAGCTGGACCGCAAAGCCAGAGAAATACTGACTTCTTCCATACAGCGTTACGCCAGCTCGCATATCGCCGATGTTATGACTACAGTGGTTGCTCTGCCCTCCGATGAGGTAAAGGGCAAGATTATCGGGAAAGAAGGGCGGAATATAAAGGCCATTGAACGATTGACGGGCGTTGATATAATTATTGATGATACGCCGGAAGTGCTTGTTATCTCCGGTTTTGACCCGGTCAGGCGCCAGGTCGCCAAGCTTGCCATTGAGAAACTTATAGCAGACGGTCGCATCCATCCCGCTAGAATTGAGGAAATGGCGGAGAAAGCTAAGGGCGAGATCAACGAGAAAATAAAGCAGGCGGGAGAGGCGGCGCTGTTTGAAGTTGGGACAGGAGCGGTTGACCCGCGATTGACCTATCTTCTCGGTCGGCTTGCGTTTAGGACCAGTTTCGGTCAGAATGTATTATTGCACTCCATAGAGATGGCGCATGTCTCGGGAATGCTGGCGGCGGAGATAGGCGCCGATGTGATGGTTGCAAAAAAGGCCGCTTTGTTCCATGATATAGGAAAGGCCGTAGATCATGAGGTTCAGGGGACGCACGTTGAGATAGGCCGCAAGCTTTTGCAAAAATTTAATATTGATGAAAGGGTCATCCTGGGCATGGAGGCGCATCACGAAGAATATCCCTATTCAACGCTGGAATCCCGGATAGTGCAGGCGGCTGACGCGATATCCGGAGCAAGACCCGGCGCAAGGCGCGATTCCGTTGAGATTTACCTGAAAAGGCTTGAAGATCTTGAAAAAATCGCTGGCTCTTTTGAGGGCGTTGAGAAGTCCTATGCCATTCAGGCAGGACGGGAATTACGCATTTTCGTAATGCCGACCAAGATTGACGACCTATCCGCAGTAAAATTAGCCCGCGATATTGCCAAAAAGATTGAATCTGAATTAAAATACCCGGGCGAAATAAAAGTAAATGTGATAAGAGAGACGCGCGCCATTGAATATGCGCGCTAGAAAAAAGTTTCAAATCTGAAAGGAGGTGAATTATGCCAGTAAAGAAAAATCAATTCGTACAAAAGTTAGCCGAAAGGTTAAACATTCCTAAGAAGCAAGCGGGGGAGTTTCTTGATGTTTTCACGGACGAAGTTGTTAAAGTGATGAAGACCGGGGATAGGAAGCTTAATTTAAGCGGTTTCGGGATCTTTAAAGTCGCCGACCGCCCGGCCAGAACAGGCAGAAATCCGAGAACAGGTGAAACTATCCAGATCAAGGCCTCTAAGAAGGCGAAGTTCGTTCCGGCCAAGGCCTTAAAGGAAGCGGTGTTGTAGTATTTTGGATCCAGAGTATTTACTAATTTGAGTCAAATCAAAACCCCAAAACCCCGAGACCGGGGTTTTGGGGTTTTGAGATTCTGGAGCGGGTAAGGGGAGTCGAACCCCTCTCACGATCTTGGAAGGATCGGGTAATGCCGCTATACGATACCCGCACAGCTTTTACTATTTCGTTATAGATTTTTTTATTCTGTCCCAAGATAAAAAGCGCAACCCTAAAAGCCCAGCCCCTACAAATATCAGCCACGAACCGGGAGTAAGGGGTGTAAGGAGGGCGATTAAACCAATAATAATTAATATCCAGCCCGCAACCTTCCTCATTATAGTCTTGATAGTCTTGATTGGCATTTTGGTGGATAAAGTTGGTTTGCTATGTCCCCCCTTGGTCGGGCCGCCGAGAGTCGGCTTCGCCTCTCGCTCGCTTCTGCTCGTTCGGGCTAGCCACCTGCTCACTGTTCGGCTCGCCGATTGCTCGCCGAACAACGCTCCGCCGTTCTCCTCCCGACGCAAACCAAGCAGTTGGTTTGTTGCATCCCTCCTTCACTTCGTTCAGTCGGGCCGCCGGGATTCGAACCCGGGCTAAAACGTCCCAAACGTCTCGTGCTGCCGTTACACCACGGCCCGCATTGTTATTAGCATAATACCATTTTTCAAATTTACTTTCAATTAAAACCGTGATAAAATAGAGTTAATTTGTATATCCCGCCCGTAGTTCAACGGATAGAACAGCGCCCTTCTAAGGCGCGGACGAGGGTTCGACTCCTTCCGGGCGGACA
>CAYHMZ010000021.1:1716-7562 GCA_964357835.1 uncultured Candidatus Saccharibacteria bacterium | reverse complement strand
GAGGCGATTTCAAAGAATGTCTCTGGGGTGATATCGCCAAGGCCGAATCTGCCCAATGATATTGAGGAGAATTTGAATCTATCCGTGCCGTTATCCTGAACTAACAAGTCCCCGTTGAATATCCAGTCGCCAGTGACGGTTTCATCCTGGGATAAGGAGGCAGGGCCGTTTAGATAGTCAATGTCTATTAAAACCCAGCCGGTCTTGTCGGTTACATTGAACCCAGAGGCGGAGAAAGAGATTGAGGATGTCTTAATGCCTCCGTCGCCGGTAAGGGAGGAGTTGGCCACCTCAATTTGCGTTCCTCCTCCGCCCGTCTGATCAGTTCCGCAGGAAAACTTACCGGTGGTGGAATTATACAGAAGCTTATTTGTAGAAGCGCCAGAGCAACCTGTGGTGCCAGTCATAACATTAAGCCCGGCTCCGAAAAGCGCAGAAGCCGAAGCATTACCGGCTGCTTCAAAGTTGGAAGACACCGAAGCATTCCCGATTATGTCTAATTTTGTACCCGGACTGGTCGTCCCAATGCCGATGTTGCCGGAAGAACCATTTATAAAGAACTTCCCGCTGTCTATATCCAAATTCTTGCTGTTTAAAGCTATGTCCCAATTAGTATCAAAACTGGCGCTGGCAATAATTTCGTCAAAATCAATTGAATTTGACGAAACACCGCCCGAACCGCAAGAAAACACTTTATTTGTTTCGTCCCATTTGAGCGATTGGGTGCCGCCATCACAATCAGTCAGCCCTGCGCCGGCTATCTGGCTCATAGAGGCAATGCCGACTACTTCAAAAGCAGTTTCGGGGGAAACAGTACCAACGCCTGCGCGATTGTTGGTTGAATCAACGAATAGAGTACTAGTATCAATGGTCAAATTTCCACCGACGGTCAGATTGCCGGTTATACTGCCGGTACCAGTCACGCTCAACAACTGCGTGGCCCTGACGGTTTCGCCCTCAACGGTAGGCGCGCCGACACTGGTAACGCCGGAGTTAACAGAAGTGGAGGGCGGGATAAATATAGTGGGGGTCGTTCGGAAGCGGTCGCTGATTTCATCAAATCTGACAGCGCTCGTTCTCATGAAATCTTCAACGGCAAGCAGGCGGGATTCAAGGCCAATAAGAGGAATAGTTAGGGTCTTCTTCTCAATCTGGATCTGGGTAATGGTTTTTGATTGCTGGGAATCATTGATTGCCGTGTTACCGTTAATAACCGACAATCGGGTTTCGCCGGGCCGTTGCTCCAAGTCGCCGGCTTTTTTAACCAATTTACCGACAATAACGAGGGTGCGGGAAGTAAAATTCTTGACCGGAGAAAAGATTGACGAAAACCAGTTGGAAAGTATGTTGGCCGAGACATAAGTTCGGTCAGACAGTTGTCCGGAAAGAGGTTCAACTCCCTTTGTCACAGCTAAATTATAAATTTTCGTCTGGGTAAGAGAAGATAAGTTTGAGACGGCAACAATGTTATCTCTCAGAGATTCCCCCGCGGCCGCCGGGAGAT
Source organism: uncultured Candidatus Saccharibacteria bacterium (assembly GCA_964357835.1). Classification (GTDB taxonomy): domain Bacteria; phylum Patescibacteriota; class Minisyncoccia; order 2-02-FULL-40-12; family IGHO2-01-FULL-4-A; genus CAIUCV01. The sequence goes on along the minus strand of CAYHMZ010000021.1, from coordinate 6,058 downwards.
GAAAAACAAGATGACTGAAGAGACGGGCAAGGTCTGAAGCCGCAAGTCTAGCATTTCGGGCCGCCGTTTTAAAAGGTGAGGTATCGGGAGGAGTTAAGACCAGTGGTGGGATCGGGTGTGGATTCTCACGAGCCAACAGTCGTTTGGGCACAGGAACGGTTATTTGGCTATTGGCCCGATTAAATACCAGCGTCGGGTAAGTGATATCTACAATCTGAGCTCCCTGAATACCATAAATGAACCCCGGGTTCGCGACGGTGCTTGTTTTATTGACCACGTCTGGGACTATTGAGGCAAGGTAATGCTTGAAACGATAGCCGATAACTTCAAGATCGGAGATTGTGTCAGAGGCCAAGTTTTCAGCACGGACACCGATGGCGGTCAATGCGGCATTGGTCAAGTTGCTAATATCTTGAGCCAGAATGTCAGCGGTATTCTTGGTACCGTCTAGTATGTTATTCGCCAAGGCGCGGCTATTTGTAATCATCTGGCTAACATCGTCAAACATCGGCTTGGCTTCTTTGCTCACAGCCGACGTCAAAGAAGAAACCGCCAAAACAAAAAGGGCCAACAGAGCATATCTGAAACCGGTCTTCGCGCCGCGAACGGTCGCTGACATAACTGGTTTTAGATATACCCTGTTAGCCCAAGTTTTGCGGGCTTGGAAAATCAATTCCTGCCACGCGAGTTTAGGGCTTGAGCGAAAACGTATCTCATTGAAGATTTTTTCGCTTGCCCTGTCGGCTGCTTGGAAAGAACTAGTGGAAAGAACTGGCGAGCATTTTTGCTCTTCTAACCCCAAATTGCTCAAAGCGATTCTTCTTTTTATCCTTCCGGCAATATCGCGGTATTCAAGAATTGATTCCCTCGTCGCGTACCAATAACCGTTTTGCCCCTGAATCGCGTCAACTCTGCCCTGTCGGCATAATCGGCTGATATGATCAACGGCATAACCCAATTCTCCGGCTAAGCCAGCTACTGGAAAATATGTTTTACCGTTTCGGTTTATGTCTGGTTCTAACAAGTGGAGAATTCCACTTCCTTAACCAAACAGCCGACTCGCCCGACATACGACAAATTGGAGTAAAAAAGCAAGATGTCGTCCTGAATTAATTATCGGACACCCTGCCAGTTTAGACAATAGCAGTTATCCACAAGTCAAATTTAACCCCCCCCTAACCCCTCGGCTATATTTAGGGTGATTGTCCCTCTTTTTGCCTCTGATTATTCTCCGGCTTGTTCTACTGCGCGGCTATGTTGTGGAAGAGCTCCTCCTTTGGCAGGAGCACCTTGGCAAGGGCGGCCCTCGGTGTCACGGCCCTTGGGCGTCACTTGGTGTCACCACCCCGCCCTGATTTTTTGCAAAAAGGGTTAGAATTTCCCTATATGTAGGCCCTAGCTCTTTAAAGTGGCAGTAGGGAAATCAGCGGTACTCTCCCAAAGGAGCAAACTTTTCATGAGGCGGGGTCCATAAACGCAAGAAAGTGCTTTTGGGCCAAATCTATTTTTTAATGCCGGTTATTCTTCCTTCTTGCTTCTTGTCCACCCTTCGCCTAGTAAGGTTTAATAACCTTTAATGATGTCTTGGGGGGACAAACCGGTTATTAGAATCATTGCGAATGGGTGAGAAAAATGGTAAAAATAGGCCATGTTGATTCTCGGCATAGAAACTTCCTGCGATGAAACGGCGGCTTCGCTGGTTGAAGCAGGAAACGGAAAAATCAAGGTTTTATCAAATATAGTTTCTTCGCAGGTCAAACTTCACGCCAAATATGGCGGGGTTGTCCCCTCTTTGGCCGCCCGCGAACACGTCAAAAATCTAAGACCAGTTTTGGAATTGGCGGTAAAGGGCGCCAGCTTGAAAAAAATTGATCTGATTTCGGTTACGGCAGGGCCGGGACTAATTTCGTCACTCCTTGTCGGAACGGCATTCGCAAAAGCCTTGGCCTGGAAATTAAAAAAACCGATTGTCGGAGTCAACCACACGGAAGGACATATTGCTTCCAATTTTCTGCCGCCAATCGGAAGTCACTACAAACTACCCACTACAAACTACAAACTATTCCCAGCTTTGTGTCTGGTCGTTTCCGGAGGACATACTCAACTGATATTGATGAGGTCCGCCGGTTGGCAGATTAGAAAATATAAAACGGTCGGAGGAACTTTAGACGATGCGGCCGGAGAGGCGTTTGATAAGATCGCCCGTATTTTAGAACTTGGCTACCCGGGAGGGCCGGCTATAGCCAAAGCGGCTAAATTCCCAATTTCCAATTTTCAATTTCCAATTAAACTTCCCAGACCTATGATTAGTTCCAAAAATTTGGATTTCTCTTTTTCCGGACTAAAAACCGCCGTCCTCTATTTAGACAGGGATCTGAAGAAAAAGCTGGGCAAAAATAAACTGCCGAAAGAAATCGTTTATCAGATCGCAACCGAAGCCCAGCAAGCTATTGTTGATGTCCTTATATCCAAAACCGTAAAAGCCGCTCAAAAATACGGAGCCAAGTCAATCATGCTTTCCGGAGGCGTTTCGGCAAATAAATTGCTCCGGTCGGAACTTCAAAAAAATGCCGAGCAAAGAAAAATCAAATATTTTCAGCCGTTGCCGGAATACACCACTGACAACGCCGCGATGATCGCTCTGGCCGGTTATTTTTCCGCCAAAGGCGGATCCGCCTCTGGCGGAAATCGCAATTTTAGGCACGGCAATTGGAAAAAGGTAAAAACTGATGCCAATTGGGAATTAATCTAGAAAAATACTAGAATTAAATCATGGAAGAATTGCCCAAGACATACGATTCGAAAGGAACGGAAGATAAGATTTATAAACTTTGGACGGAGTCCGGCTTTTTCACGCCGGAAAACTTGCCCCCGCCACGGCGGGGCAAGCCGAAAAAATTCGTTACCTGCATCGCTCCTCCCAATATCACCGGCGAATTACATATGGGCCATGCTCTTGAGCTTACTCTGCAGGACATAATCGTAAGAATGAAAAGGATGCAAGGATACAAAACCCTTTGGCTTCCGGGCACTGACCACGCCAGCATTGGGACCCACGTAGTGATGGAAAAACAATTGGCCAAAGAAGGTCTTACCAGACATAAGATCGGCCGAGAAGAATTTCTTAAAAGGGCCTGGGCCTGGAAAGAAAAATATGGGGGAATCATTTTAAAACAATTTAAAAAATTGGGGCTTTCGCTTGACTGGTCAAGAACCAGATTCACTATGGACGAGAATTACATTAAAGCCGTCAACGAAGCATTCGCTCATTACCACAAAAAGGGCTGGATATACCAAGGAGAAAGAGTGGTAAATTGGTGCGTGCGTTGCGCAACCGCGATTTCCGATCTTGAAGTGAATTACGTTCCGGAAAAAACAAAACTTTATTACATAAAATACGGGCCGTTCACGCTGGCCACCACTCGCCCCGAAACAAAACTCGGTGATACTGCTTTGGCTGTTCACCCTGGCGACAAGCGCTACAAAGAATATGTCGGTAAAGAACTGGAAATTGAAAGCGTGGATAATAATATTCCCGCCGATAAACCGGCCCGGCTTAAAAAAATTAAAATGCTTGTTGTTGCCGATGAAGCGGTTGACCCGGAGTTCGGCTCCGGCATCGTCAAGGTAACACCGGCCCATGACCTGACCGACTCTGAAATCGGCCAACGGCACAATTTACCTTCCATTAAGATAATTGACGAGCGCGGCAAAATGAACGAAAACGCCGGTATTCGTTATCAAGGCCTAAAAACCTCGCAAGCCAGAGAACAAATCGTGCAGGATCTGTCAGCTCTTGGTTTAATGGAAAAAGTAGAGGATTACGAACACAATCTGGCCTGCTGTGACCGCTGCAATTCGGTTATTGAACCCCTGCCATCAAAACAGTGGTTTATGAAAATGAAAGATCTCGCCAAACAAGCTCTTAAAGCTGTTGAAAGCGGCGAGATCAGAATATATCCTGAACGTTGGGCAGGCCCTTATAAAAGCTGGCTGGATAACATCCGCGACTGGAATATTTCTAGACAACTTTGGTGGGGACACAAAATTCCGATTGAAGGCGAAGAAGACATTTTAGATACCTGGTTTTCTTCGGCGCTCTGGCCTTTTGCCACGCTCGGCTGGCCGGATAAAAAAGCGGGAGATTATAAGAAATACTATCCCACTGATTTTATCACTTCCGATCGCAATATACTCTTTTTGTGGCAGGTAAGGATGATTTTTTCAGGAATGGAACTTACCGGCCAGGCACCGTTTAAAGACGTTTACATCCACGCCACGGTTTTAACCAAAGACGGCCGCCGAATGTCTAAATCTCTGGGAACCGGGATCAATCCGCTTG
>CAYHMZ010000021.1:0-1616 GCA_964357835.1 uncultured Candidatus Saccharibacteria bacterium | reverse complement strand
GCCCTTGTGTGTTAAAATTATTGGGTGAGTCCCGAACGAAGCTACCCTAGCGGGTTCGGGGAATAAATAATTTGCTAATATACAAGCTATTTTAAGCAGCCATAACTTATACTTAGGGCTGTGAAACAGTAGCTTCGTACGGGATGGGCTCTATCTACACAACATTTGCCCTCGTGCTTCTGGGATTCTCCCCCAGCTTAGTTTGGCTCGCCTATTATCTTAGAAAAGATCCGCGGCCGGAACCGAAATATATGATTTCGCGCGTCTTTTTTCTGGGAATAGTTCTTGCACCTCTTGCCGTTATTGCCCAATGGGCCTTTCGGGAAACGGCTCTTTCGTTTCATCCCAGTTTTCAATCTTCTTCCTCCATTGCCTTCTTTTTGTGGGCGGCATTCATTGAAGAAGCGGTAAAATTCCTGCCGGTCAAGTTCGCCGTTTTGCACAATCCGGAATTTGATGAGCCCGTAGACGGCATGATCTACATGATCGCGGCGGCACTTGGATTTGCGGCGATTGAAAATGTCCTGGTGCTCTTTCAAGCGATTCCCAGCGGCGCCGGGCTTGCTCTACAGACGTGGGCATTAAGATTCATCGGCGCCACATTATTGCACGCCGTATCCTCGGCTATGGTGGGCTATTTTCTGGCATTATCGTGGTTTTATCACAGACACAGCGGCAAATTGATATTCGCGGGCATTGCCGTTGCTTCTGTTTTCCACTTCCTATTCAATTTTACGCTCCTAAAGGGCGAAGGGCCGGATGGATTTTTTTACTCCACGATCTTGCTGATAGTCGTGGCCGTTGTTATTTCTTTTCTTTTTACTAAAATAAAAAAGCGGGCAAACGGCACAATGGTTCAAAAGAGCGGTTTATCAACCGAGACCGCTTTGCCTTGATAAAATAAATGGTATAATAAAGGATGGATCCCGTTAGAAGTAGCCCTAACGGGTTTGCGAATCAAAGTTATTATTTAATCAAAAGTAATATGGCGACTGTAAGTTTGACTTATGTGTTGCTGTTACTACTTCTAACGGGATGGATGACTTTTTTGGAGAACAATTGGATAGTGAGGCCGATCTGACGGCGACCAAAGGCGTCAGCAAGACAAAACAAAAAGAAGAAGAGGGCCAACTGACCGTAGACGTCTATCAGACCGATGATGAGATCGTCATAAAATCAACCATCGCCGGCGTGACCGCCGATGATTTGGATATTTCCATCACGAACGACATGGTAACCATCAAAGGCAGCCGCGGCTCCGAGGAAAAGATCAAACAATCAGATTATTATTATCAAGAGTTGTACTGGGGAGCGTTTTCGCGGTCAATCATACTTCCGGAGGAAATAGATGCCGACAACGCAAAGGCATCAATGAAGAACGGGGTTCTGACCATTAGATTGCCGAAACTGGCGAGAAGCAGGACTAAAAAAATTAAGATAACGTAAGTCGCCTAATCAAATGATTGGACGACGACACCGCCCGGCTTACCAGTCGGGCGTTGTTGTTTTAGGGGCTGGCCGGGTAATTAACGGCTGTTTTGTGTTAAAATAAAAGCAGCAGATGAATCCCGAACGAAATAGCACTATCGGGTTCGTCCCGTACGAGACAGAGGCAC
>CAYHMZ010000020.1:0-8142 GCA_964357835.1 uncultured Candidatus Saccharibacteria bacterium | reverse complement strand
ATATTTATGGCGCAGTAAATTCGCCGATTGGAGCGGTTGGCGGATGTTTAAGTTTTATGATTGGCTGGAGTTATATTATAACGATAAAAGATATCTCGCTTTTGACTTGCTGCACACGTTTGAATTTTTTTTATTAGTCTATATTCTGGCCCGATTTTGGGATTACGATTTTTTTATGACTATTTTTTGGGCAATGCTATTCCATCTGTTTTTTGACGTAGTTTATTTAACATATAAAGGAAGACCCTTCATCAGAGCTTATTCAGCGATTGAATACTGGCTAAGAAAGAAAAGTCTTCTTCGGAAAGGGATCAGCCCTGACGATTTTTACAGGGAAATTTTTGAAAAATCAAAAACGGCTCCGAATTAGACGAAAGCCGTTCTGATATTTATCTGCCCTCTTTTCGCAAAACGATAGTTATGGTTTTGAGAACTATCCCGAGATCCAGAAGGAAAGAGCGGTTTTTTATGTAATAGAGGTCGTGTTGAACACGTTCAATATTGTCCTGTATGGATGATACGTACCCGTATTTTATTTGTGCCCAGCCCGAAAGGCCGGGTTTTATCAGATAGCGCTCTTTATAAAACGGTACTTTGTCCTGAAGATTTTCATTGAATTCCGGACGTTCGGCGCGGGGGCCGACGAAAGACATTTCGCCGCGCAATACGTTCCATAGTTGAGGCAATTCGTCCAGACGCGTTTTGCGCAAGAAACTGCCGGTTCTCGTTACTCTCGGATCTTTTTCCAGCGCCCAAACGGCACCGGTTTCTTTTTCGGCGCTTCCGTCGGGGGCGTTGGCAACCATGGTGCGGAATTTTATCATCGTGAAGCCCTTGCCAAACTTTCCAACGCGCCTTTGCCTTATAAAAACCGGCCCGGCAGAGTTCAGTTTTATGGCTAAGATTATAAAGGGGTAAAAAATAAGCGAAATTATCCCGAAGGCAAAAGAAAAAATTAGGTCAAAGATTCTTTTTCCCGCCTCATAGCCCCGCTTACTGCCCTCCGACAGATTTCCCAAAAACCACGCCTGATCAATCGCGCCCAGCGGAACCTTACCGGTAACCCGTTCATAAAAATCGGAAAGATTGTAGAAATTTATTTTCAAACCCAAAAGGCGGTAAAACGCGTCTATTATCTGTGGGATCTTGTAAACCGAAGGATTCAAGATAAGAGTGCTGACATTTTTCTGTTTTATCAGGTTTCCCAAAATCCCTAAGACTCGGCCGTCTTCAATATCGATGATCCCCAAGGCCCCGTAACCCAGTTGAGGATTGGCAAGCAGGAAATCGTACAAATCTTGCGACTGCGGACTTGCGCCGATGATCAGAGTGTTGTTTTTGTGGCCACTTTGTGCTATAAGTTTATTGAAACCATAACGCCACGAAGACCCCAGAATGATGATTAGGACGACAAAGATGAAGAAGTTAGTTTTTGGAGTTATGCCTAGAAAAGGAATTAAATAGAAGAAAGCTATTGAGATCGCCGAGTTGGCGGCTATCGAATAAAGAAATGTGGAGAAAAACTCCAGATTATTTTTTGAAAAGCCCAGTTCGTAGAGATTGGTAATATAAAAAATGAGAATCCAGATGATGAAAATAAAACCGAACGGCAGGACGTGGATATCCAGTTTATTATCAAAATCTCTCCCGTATCTGACGAGGAGGGTCAAGAAAAGCGCCAAGTAAAGAGTGGCAATATCGCCTAAAAATAATAGAAAACGCTTCATGCGAAATTGTCCACGAGCTAGCCAGAATGGCGTGGCGAGTGGGTAACAATTTCAGCACCGAGCACATAACGCTTTATGCGCTCGGTAACTACTTGTTACCGTGCTCGGCTCGCGATGCTCGCCTGCGCTCGGACAATTAGTCATAATACAACAAAATGCCTAAAATGTCTAATACAAAAAACAGGAAGATAAAAGTAGGTATAGTCGGCATTGGTATGGTCGGCGAGCCGCTAAAGCGGTGGTTTGAAGAATGTCTCAAGTATAGACGCGGCAAAGACCTTTTTTGTTATGATACGAATCTCAAAAAGGGCTGCACCGACGATGTTAATAGAGCCGATATCGTCTTTGTGGCAGTGCCGACACCAGCCAATCCGGACGGGGGTTGCGATACTTCAGCCGTCAGAAACGCGGTAGATGCCATAAATGACGGGAAGATCGTAGTAGTTAAGTCTACAGTTGAACCGGGTACGGTGGAAGAATTACAAAAGAGGTACCCGAAGAAAAAGTTTATCTTTAACCCCGAATTTTTGACCGAGTCCCAAGCATGGCTGGATTTTATCAGACCGGATCGTCAGATCGTCGCTCATACTCTCAATAGCCGCGGCGACGCAAAAGAGGTTTTAATCTTGTTGCCTAAGGCGAGTTTTGAGCGTCCCTGGTCAAGCGACTATACAAAAAAAGACATCAACGCGACGGAGGCCGAGCTGGCGAAATACGCCGCCAATATTTTCGGCTATATGAAGGTCGTCTATGGCAATATTTTAGCCGATATTTGCCATGCTGTAACTGCCGATTTCAATAAACGTAAAATTGACGCGGGAGTAGATTACGAAAACGTAAGAGAGGTCGTCTCCGCCGACCCTCGGATCGGCCCTGCCTGGCTGAATGTGGGATTGGATAATTATTGCGGAGTCGGCGGCTATTGTTTCCCTAAGGACATGAACGCTTTCATAAAGTTTGCCGAGAATTTGACGGGGAAACTGTCCAGCGGAAAGACGGCAAACAACGCGGGCCCCATCAGATCGTTAAAGAAAGGTATTGAGGTTTTGAAAGCCGTAGTGGCCTACAATGAAACTCTTCTTGGCTGGCAGGGATTGACAATTGAGGACGTTTCGCGGCATGATAGAGATATAGCTGTTAATAAACGCAAGCCGATAAGGATCCATGGTAAAAGTCCAAAAAAGTGACACAAAGGTGACGAAGGTTTTAGTGACCGGGGGAGCCGGATTTATTGGCTCCCACCTCGTAGACGCCCTTGTGGAAGAGGGTTATTTTGTTGTTGTTATTGATAATCTTTCAACGGGCAAAAGATCACAGGTAAATAAAAATGCGAAATTTATCAAAGCCGATATCCGCAATCTCAAAAAAATTAGGCCATATTTTAAGGGAGTAAATTTAGTTTTCCATTTAGCGGCCAGAGTCCACATTCAGCCATCTATTAAAGATCCGGTACCTACTTTTGACCACAACGTTACGGGCACTCTCAACGTTCTGCTCGCGTCGCGAGACGCCGGCATTAAAAGAGTGGTTTATTCGGCATCGTCTTCTGCTTATGGCGACCAGGACACTGCGCCTCTTTATGAGGAGATGACCCCCCATTTCAAAAATCCGTATTCTTTATCAAAGTATGTCGGTGAGGAGATGTGCCGATTGTTTAGTGCCCTATACGGCTTGGAAACCGTTTCGCTAAGATACTTCAATGTTTACGGTCCAAGACAGGTCGCAACCGGGGCCTATGCCGCGGTGCTTGGAGCCTTTATCAAGCAGTTTAAAGACGACAAGCCGCTGACCATCGTCGGCGACGGGAATACCCAGCGCGATTTTACACATGTGTTTGATGTGGTGAAAGCAAATCTTGCAGCCGCTAAGTCCGACAAGGTGGGCAAGGGGGAAGTAATTAATATAGGAACCGGCAAGAATTATTCAATCAACGAGGTGGCTTCAATGATCCTGACTCCGCCGGAGCGGGGATATATGCTGCCGGCGAGAGATTTTAATAATCCCCGTTTAACCGGAGGGGTCGTCCCCAATGTTAAACCGGAAACAATTCTGGCTTCAGCTGTGAAAGAAAATAGAGTCATTTATGTGTCTCCCCGTCCCGGTGAAACCCGCCGTTCTCTCGCCAATATCAGTAGAGCCCGCCAACTTCTCGGCTGGAAACCGAGCATATCTCTGGAGGAAGGGCTAGCGACGCTGAAGAAATTATAAGGAATTTAGAACCGCAAGCTTGACTTTAATTGGCGTCCGTAGTGCTATTAAAAAGTCATCAGAAACTTAAAGTGGCGGTTTTCGTTTTACCAAAATTACAAATTTAATATAGCATCAAGGCATGATTCCATATCAATTTATAATCTCGACAATTAAAAAAGCAGGGCAGATCTTGCTGGAGCATTATCAAGAAAGTTATAAAAAAATGATAAAACGCGGCGATGTGCGGAGTATAGTTACGGAAATTGATTTGAAGATAAACGATTTTTTAGTCGGGGAAATTAAGAAGATCTTCCCGGGTCATGCGATTTATTCTGAAGAGGGAAGCGGCCTTGACGGCGGGAGTGAATTTATGTGGACTCTTGATCCGATTGACGGTTCGGCGAATTTTTCCAGACGGATCCCGCATTTTGCTATTAGTATCTGCCTGCTTAAGGGCGGGCTGCCCATTGCGGGTGCAGTTTACAACCCGATTACCAACGAACTGTTTAGTTTCCAAGTGGGCGAGGGCGCGTTTTTAAATGACCAGCCGATGAAAGTTTCAACGGTTTCCGAGCTTTCGCAGGCAGGCATTTTAATGGTTACTGGCAAAAAGCCGGAGAACCGCGATTGGGGTGTCGGCATTTACCGGAAGTTGCTAGATGGAGCAAATAAAACAAGAATATTCGGTTCTTCGGCTCTGGATATTTGCTTTGTGGCCGATGGTAGAATTGAGGGGGTAATTTACGGCGAGCTTTCCACCCTTGATATCGCCGCCGCCCTGGGCATACTTACCGAGGCTGGCGGCAAAATTACTACCCCCCTTGGCGAGCCAGTCAGGGTTTCTGCCGAACCCCAAAAAATAGTGGCTTCTAATGGCACTAAAATACACGAGAAACTTTTGAGTTTGATCGTCTAGGCAATAGCAAATTCCCTTTGCCTATTCTTCTCCTCCCCGCTTCTAAGAGAATCTCTTTGCTGGATATAGTCAGCAAGCTCAGCTTTAGTGAGTGTTTTATCTTGAATTAGTTTTGTTAGGAAATTGTGCCAGAAGTTAATCCTTAATTTAGTTAATTTTAGTAACTTGCCGGAAGTTTTTTGAGAAGTTTTCACATAGTACATTATAAGAAAGACTGTTTTGTATATTCGGAAAAGCTGAAGGCACCGTGCTTCATCGGGGGTGCTGTTTCTTTCAAGATCCCGCACTAATTTTTGCTCAAGGGTTGGATTGTGAATAACCATGTAATTTAAGAAACGAGCCCGGGCTAGATACTTGTTGCCAAAATTAATTGCTGTATGATCAAGCGTATATATTTTTTTGTTATTTACTCTAAAGTTATGCGGACAAAAATCCTCATGGACAAGATAATGAGAAAACCTCGGAATTAAATGCGAATTTTTATTGAAAATATCTTTAGCGGCTTCCAGCGTTTGTTTTAGCTTGTTATCCCGGTAGTTGCTGTTTATAAGTTTAATTTGTTTATTAAGCTCACATTTATAGTTTTCCTCGCGGACTATCGGACAGGCAAGCGATTTTTTACCGAGAATTTTTTTGGAAGTTTTAAGATCTAATTTTTCATAATCCTCCAGCCCTCTTTTTATCATTTTGATTTGTTCTTTTAAGCTGTGGGCTACGAAAACTTTGGGCTGTTCGATGTATTGGGTTATAAAGAACGAGAAGCCCCCTCTTTTGGTAAAAAGTATTTCCTCGGGTATTAAAAGACCGCGCGTGGCCTTAGTTAATTTTTTTAGCTCTTGTCCGATTTTTCTTTCCGCGAGAATTCGTTTTTTCTCGGAGGCCTTATTGCTGGTCTTTATTATTACCTTCCGGCCGTTTACATCCGTGCCGACCAGAACCAGCTTACTTAGACTTTTAAGCTTTCTCTCGCCGTTTATATGAGGCTGATAATCATCCAGTTTAAAACCTAGGGGTGTCAAAATGCGTCCTATTTTTAGGACGTTTTTCTTGATAGATTCCTCAATCCCTCTTACCCCAACAGGATGCGCCATTCTTCTAAATTTCCTTGACTTTTGCATCTCCCTATCTTATACTAAAAATGTAATGAAGACAATACTTGTTACCGGCGGAGCCGGGTTTATCGGTTCCAATCTTTTATCCAAATTACTTTTTTCTGGCAATAAATACCGGCTTGTTTGTGTTGACAATCTTGATGAGCTCCATAGTTATAGCGCGAAGCTCAAAAAAGCTAACATGGCCCCGTTTGCTAAAAACAGGAATTTTATTTTTTATAAGACGGATATCCGGAATATCGGCGCTCTCAAACGAATTTTTAAGAAAGAGAAGCCCGATTTTGTGGTCCACCTGGCGGCTAAGGTCAACCCGCGCCTCGCTGTTTCCGACCCCCGAGAATATAGCTCGGTTAATATTGGTGGCACCCAGAACATTTTAGAATTGGCTCGCGAGTATTCTGTAAAGAATGTGGTTCTGGCTTCTTCTTCTTCGGTATACGGCAATAAAAACAAAGTGCCTCTGTCCGAAGAAGACAGAACCGATTACCCTTTGTCTCCTTATGGCGCTACTAAAAAAGCGACCGAACTTTTAGCCTATACCTATCACCACAACCACGGCCTGAATGTCACCTGTTTGAGATTTTTCACCGCTTATGGTGAAAACAACCGGCCGGACCTGGTAACTTTCAAATGGGTCAAGAATATTTTGGAAAACAGGCCGATTGAAATGTCCGGTAAGGGTAAACGCGAGCGTGATTATACTTACGTTGGCGACATTGTTAACGGTATTATCAAGGCCATGAACAAGCCCCTTGGCTATGAAGTGATCAATCTGGGCAATTCCAGCCCCCTTTCCTTACAGGAACTTCTCGCTCTCATTGAGGGGGCGACAAAGAAGAAGGCCATAATTAAGTTTAGGCCCAGCCACGGCGCAAGCGTAGAAAAGACTTTTGCTAATATTAGCAAGGCAAAAAGAATACTTAGCTGGGAACCGAAGACGAGCACAGAAAAAGGGATTGCTAAACTAGTTTCTTGGTATAAGAAGCGAACGGAAAGCATCTAGAAGTTTGTCTATATGAGCTTCCCAAGAGAATTTTTCTCGGAGCAATACTTTCGCGTTTGCTACAAAAAAGGCAACTAGTTTTTTATCTTCAAAGATTCTTTTAATGGCCTTGACGAGTGCTTGAGGGTCGTTTGGGGGAATGGATAAACCTGTTTTCCCATCGTAAACCGCCTCATTGGTCCCGGGGATTTTGGTAGCAATGACCGGAATGCCTGCTGAAAAACTGCTTAAAACGGAGTGGGGCAAGCCCTCGTAGACCGAGTTTAAAACAAAAACCTCAGACTGCCGGCGCAGATTCGCAGTTTCCTTCCTTGAGACGTTGCCGAGGAATTTAACCCTTTCTGCAATTAACAAGTCGGAAGCTAGCTTTTTGAGGTTGCTCATTTCCGGGCCGTCGCCGGCCACTACGAGCTTGATATCGGGGTAATCTTTCCCAAGGATTTTTATTGCTTCAATTACTTTATCAATGCCTTTCCATGAAACGAGACGGCCGACTGCTAAGACCTGATGGTTGTGCAGTTCTAGTGTTCTCGGGATACTTCCTTCTTGCTCTGAGTCGGCAGCGTTATAAATGGTGATTACCTTGTTCTCCCGGAGATGGTAATAAGTAAGCAGGACATTCTTCAGATATTCCGAGGGGACGATAATCCTGTCCGCGTTGCTTAGAACTTTCTTTTGAATCCAGATCCTAAGCTTGCTCTTGAACCCGGCATCGGGATTTTTTAAGAAGTCGTCCAGAAACTTCTTGGTTTCGCCCTTTCCGAAGGCCTTCTCCCACGCTCCATCACCCACAAACTTCAAGATTACCGGTTTGTGCAAAAGCTTAGCCGCCATTACCGAGGGCACACCTGCAGCCATTGCGTTCTGAACATAGATTAGATCAGCCTTTTTACCGAGAGTGATTATTTTTTTAAAAAATAAAACCTGCCTTAGAGGCAAGGGAAGCCCCTTATTAACCGTGACCAAATCTACATCTTTGATTGTTACTGGATTTTCGGCGAAGGCAATGACCGTGATTTGATGCTGGCCCTTTAACCTTTCCGCGATTTCTTTGGTATAGGTTGCGGGCCCGCCAATCTCTGGTGGGAATATCGGTGTGGCGATAAGAATCTTCATATTTTAGAGATTAACAGTTTTTTGGGGATTTTAAAATATCGATTTATGAGATAATATATATAAGATGCAATATAAAAA
>CAYHMZ010000019.1:0-8149 GCA_964357835.1 uncultured Candidatus Saccharibacteria bacterium | reverse complement strand
TCATAATATTTCCCCTTTTTCTATTTATAGTATAACATTTTTATCAGAAAAAAGATAGTTTTTCTGTTTTTTTGTAGTTGGACAATTAAAAATGGATAACATATAATATCTGGAATGATGAGCAATAATAAAAGAGTTTTGGTGGTTGGCTCATATTCTGGGTTCACCCTGCCGCATGTTAGGGCGTTTCAAGCGCTGGGTTTTGAATGTATCGCTTTTGAAAACCGTACCAGCATATTTTATTCTAGCCAGACCGTGAGGCGGCTTGTTAGAATTTTCCCCAGATTGAGAATTTTTAAAAAGCTGGATATGGACCGTATTAATAAAAAATTGATTTCGTTAGTAAAAGAGTATCGGCCGTTTTTGGTGTTTAGCATCAAAGCAGAAAATATTTATCCGGAAACGGTTGAAGAAATAAAAAAAATGGGCGCAAAAACCGGCTGTTTTTTCAACGATAACATAGACCTCTGGCCGCTAATCAGTAAACTTGCTCCGGCTTATGATTACTTCTTCAATCAGTGCCACTTCGTATTGCGCCGACTTTGGAACGAGCTTGGCTTAAAAAATTGTTTTTACATAGAACATGCGACCGAACCTGTCCCCGAAAATGAACTGGTTAAAAACAAAAAATACGACGTATCTTTTATAGGTACCTGCAACCCCGAGCTTTATACTGATCGCGAGAGCTATCTCATGAGCATAAAAGACCTCGGGTTAAACATTTGGGGGACGGACGGCTGGGCCCGGACGCCGCTGGCCGAATGTTTTCGCGGCCGTTCGGTAGATGATCAAAGATTTGATATTTATAGTCAAAGCAAAATAGTTGTGGATGTTAAGCGAGACACAATGCCATTGGAAGGTTTGGGGAATCGACCTTTTGAAGTAGCTGGTTGCGGGACACTGTTTATGACCAATTGCCCCCGGCAAGACATTGAGAGGTCTTATCGTGAAAACAAAGAAGTTATATCGTTCAAGAATGAAAGTGAGTTGAGAGAAAAAGTCATTTACTATCTTGGCCACGAAAAGGAAAGAGAAGAAGTTGCTAGGGCCGGCTATATCAGAACTGTGGCTAAATATACCTATATTGAACGGACAAAACAAATCCTTGATACAATTGAACATCCGGAGAGGTACCTATATAAGTAAACGACTAAGATAACCAGTCTTCTTACTGATTTTTGTGAATGTATACATACTCTCGCACGCACTTTTTCTGCTTCTATTAACCCGCTTTTACAAGCCGAACGGCGATTGTTTTTGTCAATGTTGAACTGGATACCTATTGCCAATAGATTTTCCAACCTTTTTAATTAGTTACTTAATGAACGGCGAGTTAATAAAAAAAATTATGGAAATAGATGGATACACTTCGCTTAATGAGGGTCTTCTTCTGTATTCCTTGGCGAAAAAATTAAAAAATTCTGCTGTTGTCGTAGAGGTTGGAAGTTGGAAGGGTCGTTCAACGGCTTGGTTGGCCTCGGGTTTAAAGGAAGCCGGAACCCATGGTCAAGTAGTGGCTATAGACCATGGAATTGGTGATTCCGCGACCGGGCTTCAAGAAACAACCGCGGCGTTTTTACATAATATTAAAAGATTAGAAATTACCGAATTTGTAAAGCCAATTTTTGAAAAATCCCGGCAGGCAATTTTAGCTTGGTCGGGGCCCATTCGATTGCTTTTTATTGATGCAGCTCATGATTATGAAAGCGTAAGAACCGATTTTGGCTGGGAGAGATATTTGGCAGATGGAGGCTGGATAGTTTTTCACGACGTCCTAAATCCATCAGAGGGCCCAACGCGTATTTTTTTGGAAAAAGTAGTCAAATCGAATCGTTTCAATTGTTTTGGCACTGTTGATTCAGTTGTGTTTGCCAGAAAAACGTTTAATCCCCATCCAAATATAGTTCGTAAATATCTATTAATAATCCTCCTCAAGGTCTGGATTATTTTAACTGGATTTCATAAGAAATTGCCAAAGAGGGGGATAAGAAAGAAAATTTCACGTATTTTAATGAAGGATATTTTAAGAAGTTTATTCGCAAAAGTGGCAAACCACAGAATCGCCGGTTTTAGCGAAATTAGAAACAAATCCGAATTGCTGGTATAAAAAAAGATGCAAAACAAGGGAATCCCAAGGTTCTTTTTTGTTGAAGCAAACCAAAGACAAACTTTACCAAATCTTGTCCCATATAGACTCCAGAAATTTACGGTGCTCTTCTACCAAACCAGATGGCAGTTCTTTAAAAATTTTAATTTCCGATGCCTCATCATTATTTGGTTTTATATCTGTTACTTCCGAAGAACATAAAAACATCATTCCAACACTCCAGCCGAACCCCCTCTCTCTTTCTTCGTTAGGATATTCAACATAGCCGAGCAGTTTCTGGATGTTAACGGATATACCAAGCTCATCCTCGGCAATACGCTTTATCGCATCGGTAATCTTTTCTTTATAAAAGACCGTGCCGCCGGGCAAATGCCACCTCCCATTCCACGTGGGCAAGCTTCTCAGCGACAAAATTATGCCCCCAGACGTTTTAATCACCAATTCAACGCAAAGACGCGGCACTTTAGAAAATATTGCTTTAAATTCTTCTGGCGAAAAAGGTCTTTCATTATTCATAAACCCAAGCATATCATTAAATAATCGGTTTGTTAATTCGTGATTTTTATGATAAAGTTGTAAAAATGGTATTGCCAGCTTGATTTAGTGTAGTATTTCTAGTTTTATACAAGCGTAGCCCGCAATCATTATGAATAAAACTTTGACCAAAATTATATTAGCGATTGTCATTTTCTGTGTTTCAGCCGGCGCCTATTATTATCCTGTTCATAAAAAGGGCTATCCTATCTACGGTGATTATTTAAATTTAGTGGAGGCAAGGAATTATGCCGCCTCCGGTACTTATATGATCGAGGATGCCAATGGAGCTTATCTTTCTTCTCAAAACGCCAAGCTGCGCGGAGTAGTTACCGGCATTCCCAATCCGCTTACCCCGATAATATATGGCCGAATTTTCAAATATTTCGGTTTCAATATCAACCTCCCTTCTTATGTGTCAATTGTTCTTTTTTCGCTTTTTAATGCCCTGCTGTTCTTACTCATCTCGCGCTTGTTTTCCGTTAAAGTTGGATTTATCGCCGGGATTTCAAGCGCTCTTACTCCTGTAATGGTAGTCGGTGCGGTTGTTGCCGGATTTTATGAATGGGCAATGCTATTTTTCATCGGAGCGCTTTGGCTTTTTCTCGGTTCAAAAAACGGCCCGTTCAAGGCCGGGTTTGTCAGGATCTTTTTTGCAAGCATACTCTTTGCTTTGAGCGCGCTGGCCAGAAACGCTTTTGCCGTATCTTTTATCCCGTTTTTTCTTTATGATTTTTATCTTTCTAGGTCCGTAAAAAGAGGTCTTTTATTCCTTTTGCCATTCCTCGTCATATTCGGCTCAACGCTCACCCCCTATTCTTGGCTGGGAGTTCCCAACGGATATGGCTCAACAAATCCTCCCTTCAACGAAGCCGGTCATCTGTTCAGGGATCCTTACTCGTACCACTTTGAAAAAGACGCGTATATCGCCTCAAATTTTCCTCAGGGCGCATACACGAACAGATACGGGACGCAATTTTTGGAAAGATACGGATATCCCACAAATTTAAAAAGCCAGATCGGAGCATATTTTGAATCAGCAAAAATTTATGTGACAAATTTCTTTCCCATAATCAACATTGGCGGACCGCTGGTGCTCGCTCTTATATTTTACGGCGCTTGGCTTTTGCGTAAAAAAAATCCGCAATTGCTGGCATTATTTTGTCTCTGGCCCGTTATTTGGTTCTTGCTTTTGGTTTCCAGACAAACCGGCAACTGGGATCATTATATAGAGCTGATATTTCCAATTGTAACTTTAAGTTCGCTTGGCCTTTTTGAGTTATTTAAAATGATTAAAAATGCGCTTGGCCCGAAAGTCGGTCGGTGTGTCGCAACGGGCCTTTTCTTGTTATTTATTTTGCACCTCGGCCAAGCGGATAAATGGAGGCTTTTTGACGATTATCGTTCATCCATAAATGCGCTGGTCATTAATTTTGTCAATTCCCCCGACTTCAAAAATATCAAGGGCCCGATAGCTGTTTATATCCATCAAAACGTTGCCTTTACTCTGAATTATTATTCGGACCGGGAAGTCGTTTATTTTGATAGCCAGACAGTGGAAGAAAATCTCAAGGCCGGTAAATTAAAAAATATTTTTGCCATCTATGGGATAAAAGCGGCCTTTGGCTACTCTTCTGACCTGTCTTCTCAAATAAAATCAACCCTTAAGATTCCGGTTTTTCCCTACGATAAGAAATAGATAATCCGCTACCATTATTTATGAAGACAAACGGCGAAAAAATTAAACTATCAACCATAATCCCGGTTTATAACGAAGAAGAGATAATCGCTCGGGTTGTAGACGGTTTAAAAAACGAACTAAGCAAGCTTGATTTGGAATATGAAATTATAGCAGTTAATGACGGGTCATCCGACAAGAGCAAAGAAATCTTAGAAAATATCAGGGGGATAAAACTAATTAATCATCCTTACAACAAGGGCTATGGCGCCAGTTTAAAAACCGGCGCCAGAAACGCAAAGTTTGACTGGCTTTTATTTTTTGACGGAGACGGCCAGCACAAACCAGAATGTACCAAAGAATTTTTAAAATGTGCAGACGAACACGACGCGATTATTGGCTGGCGCCAGGGTTACCAGGGTCCGGCCCTTCGCCAGCCCGGTAAAAAATTGCTTCACCTTGTTGCCAATTATTTGGCCGAAAGAAAAATTCCTGATTTAAATTGCGGCTTCAGGTTATTAAAGAAGAAATTATTTCACCAATACGAACACCTTTTCCCTAACGGCTTTTCTCTAAGCACCACTTCAACTTTAACCTTTTTCAAAGAAGGGCTCAATGTAAAATATGTACCCATAACAATAAACAAAAGATGCGGGAAAAGTTCGGTGAAAATTTCTGATGGCCCCAGAACCCTGATGTTAATCATAAGATTGACAATGCTTTTTTCTCCGTTAAAAATTTTCTTGCCTGTTTCTGCCGTCGGATTTGTAATTTCTATAAGTTGGGCAATTTACGATCTAATAAACAGTCATTTCCAAACGATTTCTAAATCCAGCGGCTTCCTCTTCGTCGCTTCGCTGTTAGTCTTCCTTTTCGGTTTATTGGCAGATCAAATAGCCGCCATCAGAAGAGAAATTAAAAAATAGATTATTATGGATTTTTTAGATGTCATTAATTCAAGACGGAGTATCAGGAATTTTACCTCCGAGCCTGTGAGCAAGGATTTGATTGCTAAAATGATTGAAACAGCCGTTAAAGCCCCTTCGGCCTGCAATGTCCAGGGTTGGCAATTTATCGTGGTGGATGGCGAGGAAATAAAACAAAAACTGGTTGACCATGGCGGCTCTATTGTCATAAAAAACGCGCCAGTCGGTATTTTGGTGCTTTATGACAATCGGACAGAAAATACCGAATACTATGATTTTATCCAAAGCGCGGCTGCCGGGATTGAAAACCTGTTGCTGGCCGCCACTTATTATGGGCTGGGGAGCTGTTGGCTTTGCCACTTGCCGACCAAAAGACAATTGAGAAAAATTTTCTCCATCCCTTCTTATTTTGATCCCATTGCTTATGTTCTCCTCGGCCACAAACGAAAAGAACCGGTGGAAGTGCCTCGTAAATATAAAATTGAGAACTTGATGGGCTACAACGAATTCCGGCCCAACCCCCTTTCTAAAAATCCTCCCGAACTCAGCACAATATTTAGAAAACTGCTGATCAAAATTTATTACCTTGCCCCCCTTTTTATCAAGAAAAGATTTTTAAATAAATTTCTGGACAGGCATTTTGTAAAAAAATTCGACAATTGACATGAATTTCAAAAATAATTTTACCATCGGGGAGGTAAGAAACTTTTGGGACGGCGTTGCCGAAATTTACGAACAGAAAAATAAAAAAATTTCCGAAACCCACAATCAAAGATTTGTTGAGGCCGTCAAATACCTTGATCTAAGAAATAACGATAAAGTATTAAACATCTGGTCGCGAACCGGTTCGGCTATTCCCTTTTTAAAAAACAAGAACAAAAATATAGAGTTATATAATATGGAAGTTTCATTGCAAATAATCAAAAGGGCAGAAGAGAAATTTCCGGAAGAAAAATTCGGACTAACGGATTTGTCAAGAATAAATTTCCCCGATAATTATTTTGACCATATTTTATCCTTGGAAACCCTAGAACATTGTCCGGAGCCGCCTGTTTTTTTAAGAGAATTGAATCGTCTGCTCAAACCGGGAGGTAAACTGGTTTTAAGTACGCCGCCGGCCTCCTGCGAACCGCTTTACGCCATTTATAATTTTCTTGGATTGGGCCATGGTGAAGGGCCTCATAAATTTTTATCTTCAAAAAAAGTTAAATATATGCTCTCGGAATCAAATTTTAAAATACTTGAACACAAAGGCACGCTATTAATTCCTTTGGGGCCGAAATTTATAAAAACTCTGGGTGAAAAAATAATCAAAAAATTCCAGCATACTTTCATATCCGAATTGGGGATAAGGCAATTTTATGTTTGCAGAAAATAAAAATAAAAAAATATTCTTCGTTCTGGATTTAGAACAAGATTACGGACGGATAGATGGCTATTCAGCCTTTAAAAATATTGACGGATTAATCGATCTGTTTAAAAAATACGATTTAAAGCTTACGGTTTTCGTTACGGGTAAAATTATCCAGCAAAAACCGGAAATTATAGAAAAAATTAAAGAAAACATTGACTGCGAATTCCATCTCCATTCGTATCTTCACGAGATAAACAAAAAGCTTACCCTTGAAGAAAGAGAGATTGATTTTAAAAAAGCGGTTGAGATCTACAAAAAATATTTCAGAAAAGATCCAATCGGCTGGCGCTCTCCCTGCGGCAATATAATCCAAGAAGAAATCGGCTGGCTTAAAAAAGAAGGCTTTTTGTTTAGTTCCAGTCTTATACCTACCTATAGACCAGGTTTGTTTAATAACTTGAGACGAAGCGACAAACCGTTTTTTTATCCAAACGGATTCTTTGAAATTCCTCTCTCTTCTCTGCCTCGGATAAAAATGCCATTTTCCTTGAGTTATTTTCAGCTTTTAGGCTGGCCTATTTCAAGTTTTTTAATGAAAAATAAAAAATCCCCCCACCATATTATATTTAATTTTCATTTGCACAATCTCTCAAAATTAGATAACATAAAACAACTGAAAATTAGGTTTCGTCTCGGTTATCTGAAAAATCAAAACAATGGTTTTACAATTCTTGAAAAATTTATTAAAACAGTAATGAGAAGCGGGTATCAGTCAAAAACAATAATCGAATTAGCAAAGGAAACATTGAATTAAAAGTTTTATGATTTCATCTACGTCAAACAAATGTCTTTTTGTGTATGTCGGTCAGCCCGATATGAATTTCGCTTTGGCTGGCAAAAGAAATTATAGTATGAAACGAGAGCCGCAAATCGGCTTTGCTTATTTAAGCGCTGTCTTGCGCCAACAAGGCGTAGATTCGGAAATCTTGGATTTTACCATCCATCCTCACACCAAAGAATCTTTAAATGCCTATATCGCCGAAAACTCTCCTGTTTTTGTCGGATTTTACGCAGCCGCGGCAATGAAAGAACGTCTGCTTGATTTTTTACGCTCGGTGCGACAAAAATTCCCGAAGCTGAAAATTTTCGTGGGTGGGCCAGATATGTTTGATTCCAAAGATTATTTAACCGCAGGAGCCAACGCTTTTTGTCTTGGTGAAGGAGAAAGAACAATCGTAGAGTTGCTTGATTATTGCCGGGGGAAAAAAGAAAGAGGGCAAATTCGGGGCATCGCATATAAGGAAAACGACGATTTCTATTATACTCCTCCTCGCGAACTTATTAAAAATCTTGATGAACTTCCTTTGCCGGCTTGGGATAAATTTGATTTAACCAAATATTACGATTATCACGTTTTTGATATGGTTCAGCCCTACGCCTGTATTATGGCTTCTCGCGGTTGTCCTTTTAGTTGCACTTATTGCATCTCGCCAAAAATTTGGAAACATGTTTGTCGCCGTCGTTCTCCGGATAACGTTTTGAGAGAAATA
>CAYHMZ010000018.1:3420-8559 GCA_964357835.1 uncultured Candidatus Saccharibacteria bacterium | reverse complement strand
TCAAGTTGGACCTGAACCAAATTTGGCGGCTCAAAAGTATCCGGACTATATTTGGAAAGTATTTTACGCATGCCAATTTTCTCAACGAGGCAAGCGTATGCTCGCGACGCCGAGTTGTTAGAAAACTTGAGCACCCGCCTAAGTTTTGCTTCGCAAAATTTAGGCGGGTAAGTAATTATTTCTGTACTCGTTTCGCTATGCGCTCAACTGCGTTCAGATAATTAACTTATCAAATTAGATTATTTTTGTCAAAACAAGAACGGAAATATAATAAGAGGTGATCTTTATTAAAATAAGGGCCCACGTCGCCTGATGAGGCGTCATATTAATGCCGAAAATCTTGCGGGCATAGGTGGCAGCGAAAGAATTTTCGTGGTAATCCGTGTTGGGATCCCATAACTTCCTGTATTTTATTTCCCACCAAGTTAAAGGGCAACCGCCCAGAAATAAATTGAAGAGCAGGGTTCCGCTTACGATTACCAGATGATAAGGTACGTACCAGCGGTTATAGATCATAAAAACCGTCCCCCCAATCAGTAACACAATCCATAAGACGTGGAGCACCAGCAGAAAGTCGGCTATTATTTTATGGCGTAGTTTGGCCATTTACTGGTATTATAACACAAATCCCGCAAAAGCGGGAATAATAATGAATTGGGGATCTGGCTTCAGTCGTCCAAAAAGGACGATGAATCATCCGTTGCTGTTTGGCTATCACGAACCATAGAATTGAGCTGACTTAGGTTGGTACGATCATAGACACCGATGACTCCCCAGCGGCTACCGCGACTGAAATATCGATCTTCGCCAATCTTCTGGGTCTGGGGCGCAAGAGCGGGGTCGCCGGGATGAGGAGCCGTCCAAGTACCGTTCTCCTCATCAATGGTGGCGCCGGATTTTTTAACTCGCAAATCATCAGCCGAAACCACGACGGTATAGCAAACATTGTCTGAAAACATTAAGACAACGAGGTTTTCACGATTGTAGGACATAAATCCTCCTGAAAGAACTGGCCGTAGTGTATCAAAAGGCATTAAAAAAATCAATGGTAGCGCATAGGGGAATCGCCCTCACCTCTCGCTGTCTTCCGACAGCTCGGGCTCAAGTCCCGGCCTCGCGGTGATTTTCGCCGATTGCGAAAATCACATCGCTCCGGCTTCAAATCCCCGCGCGAGACAATCAATTGGCTCGCTTTGCCGCTCCTCGCTTCGCTCGTAGCGCCAAGGGGATTCGAACCCCTGTTCCATGGCTGAGAACCATGTGTCCTGGGCCGGGCTAGACGATGGCGCCAATCAGTTTTGAAATAATACTATATTTTCCTAATTTCGTCCACTATTTTCTCCATCTGCATTGCGTGAGAACCCTTTACCAATATTACGTCCCCTTCCCGAATGAGCTCCTGAATTTTTACTTTTGCCTCATCCGAGGTATTAAAACTAAAAACAGAATTGGGTTTCATTTGGTTGGCCGCCGAATCGGCGATGAATTTTGCCGCCGCTCCTACCGTTACCAAAATATCGGCGCGTTCCCCGACAAGATTGCCGATGGCGCGATGCGCTTCAATCTCGTACTTTCCAAGTTCCCGCATATCCCCCAAGACGGCGATCTTGCGTCCCCTTATTGTCTTATCCAAAGAGTTCTTGGCTTTGGTAAAAGCCCGCAGGGTATCCAATGCGGCATGCATAGCGAGAGGTGAGGCATTATAAGTATCGTCTATGATCGTCGTATCTTTAACGCCGGGTACAAGATTCATCCTATGCTCCGGCAGTTCAACGTTCTCAAGCATCCCGCAGATATCAACCAGGTTCATCCCGAAATGCAGGCCAACTACGACTGCGGCCAATATGCCGTAGAGCTGCTGGGTGCCGACCAAATTGTTGACTCTCGCGGGGATAAAAGTGCTGCCCTGATTTATCTTGAACGAAAGCCCCCCGATATGAGCCTGCCCTGAATTTATTGAAGGGTCTTCCGTCACAAAATAGGAGGTATCGGAAACCCAAACATCGGCTGAATTGGAAAAACCAAAAGTTACCACTTTGGCTTTCGTTCTCTCCTTCATATCAAGAACCGTTTGGTCGTCGTAGTTTAATACCGCAAGACCGTCATAAAGAGGCAGTTGTTCCAGCAATTTTGATTTTTCTTTGGCTACCGCTTGCGGACTGGCATAAAACTCAACGTGCACCGGCACATCCCCCACCGCCGTTACGACGCCGATCTGGGGCCGCACGATGTCGGTTAAATATTTAATGTCTCCGGGCTTATCGGCGGCAAGTTCCAATACTAAAACATCGGGATATTTTTGCTTCGGCCAACCGTAAGTCAGCCAAATGGCCCTAATTAATCCCGCCAAAATCCTCAACTTGTCGGGATTTGGGATTTGGGATTTGGGATTTTGCGGTTTTGGGCGTATGCCTAAAACCGCCATAGGCGCCCCGATCTCATTGTTGAAATTCTCTTCATTTTTACGAACCCAGAATTTCTTGTTTAAAACATGGAAAATGGCCTCTTTGGCAAAGGTTTTACCCACCGAGCCGGTTATGCCGATAACAGCGGGTTTATAGCGTTTTATCACGCGCTTAGCAAGAAGTTTTAGGGCGAATTGCAGAATTTTTCTAGGTATTGGCATAGATATTTAATTTTAACTCCTTGTTGGCGGTATATTAAAGTACCGGATTAAAAATCTCGCTATATCGCCGAATACCGGCGACAAACTATCGGCGGCGAATTTAATGCCCTTGGGTTTGTCCATTTTTATCAAAATCGTGAACCGCGGCGAATAGGCCGGGGCAAAACCGACAAAATTATGTATAAATTGGTCGTTGTTAAGGTATCCTCCCCTGCCATCGGGAATCTGGGCCGTCCCCGTCTTACCCGCCACATCATAATTGGCGATCCTTGCCTTATCAAAACCCTTCTCAACAACATCGGCTAGCATGGATTTTAATTTATTCGCCGCGTCTTCGGTGATCGGCGAACCTATTATTTTGGGCTTAATTTCGGTTTTGGTCCCATTGGGATATACGATTTTCTTCACCAGATGCGGCCGCATAAGTTTTCCTCCATTGGCTATTGCCGAATAAGCATTGATCAGCTGGAGCGGCGTAACCGCTATGCCTTGGCCGTAAGAAGCCGTCATAAAGTTTATCTTTCGGCCGCTAAAAAGATTACCGATGTTGCCGGCAACTTCTCCGCTTAGGTCCACGCCTGTTTTCTGGCCGAAGCCGAATCCGACCACATGGTTCAAGAAAGCGTCATCGCCCGTTTTGCCTTCGGCGAAAATTGCTCCCGTGTTCAAAGAATGCTGGAGAACCTGCCGCATGGTTTGCGTTCCGTTTGCCTTCTCGTTGAAATTTTTAATTGTGAATCCGCCTGCCTTGACCTCCCCCGTGTCATAATAGGTCGTCTCGGGAGTCACGGCGCCAGCGTCGATGGCCGCCGCCATCGTAACAGACTTGAACGAGGAGCCCGGTTCAAAAATCTCCTGGATGTCGGGGTTGATGAAATTTTTTAATTCGTAATCGGAATAATTATTGGGGTCAAAACTGGGAGAAACGGCCATAGCCAAAATTTCTCCGGTCAAGGGGTCTTGGACGATTATAGATCCCGAGGGCGCGCTCCATTTTTTTAAAAGCGCGTTTAGTTTAATTTCAACCAAAGATTGGATATTGGGATCTATGGTTAGAACGATATCGTTGCCGGTTTCTTTTTCTACGGCTGTTTCTTTTGTGTCGCTCTTTTCCCAAAATTTCAGAAATTTCAATATGTCCGAGTATGTTTTGCTGCCGATAAAACTTTGCGTTTTTGTTTCGCCGCTCAAAACATCGTCATAATAAGATTCAACGCCGTATTGGCCGACCCGCTGATCGCTGTCAAAACCGACAAATCCCAATATAGACGCCGCCATCAATCCTTGAGGGTAGATGCGATTAACTTCCGAGGCGATATTCAGACCTGTTATCTTTAATTTCGTTATCTGATCGGCCCGTTCTTTAGTCAGCCCACGCGCAATTACATAATAACTTTTATCTTTCTGTGAAAGTTCCGACTCCAAGGAAGTCGCATTTTTATTTAAGAGCGGAGCAATTTTAAGAGCGGTGTCCTGGGGCGAATCTATGGGCTTATTAACGAATAAATAAAAAGACGACTTATTGGTCGCCGCGACTTTTCTGGTTTCGGCGGAATTGCCGGAAAAATAAATGTTACCCCTCCCTGACAGCAACGCAGACGGATTGTTATATTGAGTTTGGGCCGACTCTACATAGAATGAATGCCGTATAAAAGTCAAATTAAAGAGCCTGTACGCGACCAGGCCCATTATCAGGATTGTTGCAAAAGCGAACGCCGTAATTCTTCCGCCGCCATCACCGGTTTTGATTGGCTTCACTGCAGGTTTTAAGGATTTCATCGGAAATTTTCATCCCGTTAGAAGTAGTAACAGCGGCACATAAGTTGGACTTACTGTCGCCATATTACTTTTGATTAAATAATAACCTTGATTCGTGAACCCGTTAGGGCTACTTCTAACGGGATTCAGTGGATGATTGGGCGCCCGACAAGGCGAATCCCGTTTCTTCCAAAATAAAGCCGGTATCTTTGGCTTCTATCATGCCGGATGCCTGTGCAAATAATAACAGGTTCTCCATTCCGCTTTTGCCGCTTAGTTCTGAATTTGCGGCCTGCAAAGTGGCGTTAATTTGATTGAGCTGCTGTTTGCGTACGCCCAGAATATATCGCTTGGAAACCAAAAAATTAGACGCAAAGATATAACCCAACATTACAGTCAGCATTACAAAAATCAATACTAAATTAAGCCCGATAGGCGTCGTGGAAGAAGGGCTTTTATCGGCTGCCACAGCCAATCTATGACCATTTATAATTCCTGAATAAACCGTCACTTGCGGAAACTGGGGCGTTCTTTCCCGGCTCGCGTTACGATTTTTCCGCTACTCTTAATTTTGCGCTTCTGGCCCTGGGGTTTGCCGTTATTTCGGCCAGCCCCGCCTTAATTGGTTTTTTGGTTAATACTTTCAAATTCCCCTTCTTGTCTTCCTCCCTGAAAAAATTTTTGATTATCCTGTCTTCTAACGAATGGAATGAGATCACTGCCAGCCGTCCGCCTGCCGCCAAAATATTTTTTGC
>CAYHMZ010000018.1:0-3320 GCA_964357835.1 uncultured Candidatus Saccharibacteria bacterium | reverse complement strand
TATATGGCTCCCAGTTCTCCCATCTTTTCGGCGATGCGGTCGCTATTTTTTTCAAGGTTTCCTTTGTACGCTCTCCAGCGTTCTTCATCCCAGATTTCCAATCTATTAAAAAGCCCGGTAATGATTACTGCTTTTTTTAGGGATGCATAATCTCTCAAGGGATCTGGCACTAATATTCTCCCTAACTGATCAAATTCCACCTCGGAAGCTCCAGAAAGCAATAATCTGACGATTCCCCTGCTGTCTTGCTGACCGAAAGGCATCTTGCCCAACTTTTCCGCTAATTGCTCCCATTCTTTCATCGGGAATAAAAACAAACTGTTGTCTAATCCCCTGGTCAGCACCGCCTTATCTCCGATCTCCTTTCTGAATTTAATCGGGATTGAGACGCGCTTTTTTGGGTCAATCGTGTGTTTGTATTCTCCGATAAGCATACTTTAAGCAGGCAGTAGTAAATTATTAATTGCGAATAGTTTTTATTTATCTTCTCAACCCCGCTCTTGAAAAACACTTGTTGCTCCGCAATATTAGGAAAGTATCTCGGCATTAGCTGGTGCTTTTCAAGGGCGGGGTCAACCGGTATATATTCTGTAATTTGTAATTCCTCTTTATGCATATTTACCCCGTTAGAGATAGGAAATGTCTACATTTCCGTTCAACATAACCTTAATGTGCCAAATAGGAAACGATTAAAGAGATAAAGTGTTTTTACCCGCGCTACGCTCTAGTAATCTCTTACGGGGTTTATCAACAAAGCCGGGTAGTTATTAACACTTCTATCCACTTTTTAGCACTATGACCTTATTATATACCACCGCATTATAACGCCGCAACACTTGGTAAAGTGCATAACTTGATTGTCAATCCGATAATTGCTCGGGGATTGAAAAAACCAGCTTAAATGGCTGGTTTTTTCAATCTCGGCCGGATGTGGCCTTTACAGCAAATAAATTTTTATGTACAAGTTATCAACATTTGGTAATTTTCTTCCGTGGGCGGTATAGGAATCGGACCTATACTCTCTGCAATGTGAATGCAGCGTTTTACCATTAAACTAACCGCCCTATATCCCCAGGCGATTTATTAATTTTTCGTGGGGACTTTCCAGTAAAACTCGGGTAAAGCGGTCAAACATCGCCAAACGGTATTGGAATTCCTCTTTATCCATAACAGTAAACCTTATCTCCTTCCCGACTTCGGCTTCCGTAGCCCTCAAAAAGGCGCGTAATTTCCTCCTGTCAACATCGTCGCCGACTATAAGAAGGTCGGTGATAAGCGGGTCTAGGTTTTCTTTATTGATAAACACGCCCGATATTATGGCCAGTTTTATGCGCCCCAATTTATTCAATCTTTCAACCATCCTGTCTTTTTCGGCAGGCGAGGATTTCAGCACCAAATCCCTTAACTCATAGAAAAATTCAAAATCGGTATTGAGAGCAAGGAGCGGCTTTGGAATGGAGGGTCTTCTCGTGGGTCTTTTTGCTAATCTTCCAGTGGCGGCTCTTCTTGCTACCCTCTTTTTAGAGCGTGCCGCTCGTTTCTTTCGTTTCTTTTTGGGTCTTGCCCGTTTGGGTTTTGTCCGTTTTTTAACTCTAATTCTTCTCACAATCCTTTTTTTGTGAGTCCTTTTTTTGACCATCTTTCTCCTGCCCGACTTTCTTTTCGGGGTTATCTTCTTTTTGCTTGTTCTCCGCCGGTTGGAGGATCTGGACCTGGGCCTTGTTTTTTTCTTTTTCTTCATATAAGTGTTGAGCGTTATTTGATCTTTGATTTAAGCAGGCCTATTTCCATTAATCGTTTTGTTTCTCTCCTCACCGTGGCCGTTCGCTCTTGAACGCGCCTGCCCAAATCTTTTATACTAAAACTCATGCCCGCATTTCGGAACAAAAACTTGAGTATTTTTACTCTTGCCTTTGAATCAAAAAGTAATTCAAGCGTGCTTTTTGACATGTTCATACGCTAGGATTAAAATGGAGATTGGGGCTCGGCTCCGACTCCAATAATAACTAGGTTATTGGATTAAGAAGCCGATGTCAATCCGGTCAAATATGGATCCCGAACGAAATAGCACTAGCGTGTTCGGGGTTAACAGCTGGGCATAATTCAATAGTATGATGCGCAGGCATAACTTATGTGCATAATTGCGCAACAGCTATTTCGTACGGGATGGAAAAAATAACTCTAAAACCAGCGGCAAAAGAACTCTTCTATAAGAATGGCGAGGAAAATGTCTATTTTGACATCCTGTCCTGCCAAGGCTCCACAAACCAGGAAAAAAATCTTGGTTCTCTTTTCATAATCAGCCAGGTTAAGTATTTAACCGGCGACCTGTCTTATATGGTGAGCCTGATCTCGTCGCTGGCAAAACGGGAATTTTATTCCGCGACTTCTCTTCAGGAACAAAACCCGAAAGAAGCTTTTAGCCGAACCTTGAAGAAATTGAACGAAGTGCTGGAAGAATTTTTCCAGAATAAAGATTTCAAATTGAACATAGGTCTTGTCACCATAACCGGCGAGAATATCTTCATTTCCCGCCTCGGTAAGTTCAGGATCAATTTGGCCAGAAACAATCAGTTTATAGATATTCTCAACAATGTGAATCTGTTCAACAAAGACGTCGCCGGAGAAAAGCAGTTCTCCAATATAATTTCGGGCAAACTTCAGCAAAATGACAAGCTTTTTGCTTTCTTCCCCACCCGAAGCATAACTTCAAGAGAAAAACAGCTAAATGACATTTTTCTTAAAGAGGGCCAGGAAGAATTCCATCAAAAAATAGCCACTCTTGCCGCTAATGTCAGCAATTTTTCTTGTTGCGGCGTGCATATAGACATGCGGCAAATGAGAGAAATCCCGCTCCGGCCAGCGCCAAAATATTCAATCCCAATTACATCCCCAGCCTCTATGTCATCTGTGCGGTCAAAAGCCGAGCCCTCTCTCAATATAACCGCTCCTCAGCCGATAAAGAGCCGGGCCAAGGACGAAAAAAAGAAACCGGAAGAAGATGTGGAGTTATCTCCTGAATTGGAAGGAGCCGAAATTGAATCAGACGACGAATCATTGCCCGCGGAACAGCCAAGGATTATACCGGCAGAACTTTCTATTACTAAAAGGGGCAGTTTTTTTACTCCAATAGCGGCCCAGCTAGGCAAACTCCGATTTCTAAATCGCATTAACAACAGGGCAAAGCTGGGCATTTTCATATCATTGGCCGCTATTGTGACGGCCATACCTGTTTTCCTTATTTTCTTAAAGGGCAATGATCAGAGCAAGAATACAATAAGCCTTGCAAATGATAATTTAAAACTTGCCCAATCCCGCCT
>CAYHMZ010000017.1:5162-8575 GCA_964357835.1 uncultured Candidatus Saccharibacteria bacterium | reverse complement strand
ATATCCAAATTTTTCACGTTCTTGGCGTGGGCTTGAATGAATTTCTTGCGGGGCGGGACTTCGGAACCCATTAAGGTGTCAAAAATTTTATCGGCTTCCTCGGCATCTTTCACTGTAACCTGCAACAATACGCGTTTTTCCGGATTCATCGTGGTTTCCCAAAGCTGTTCAGGGTTCATTTCTCCAAGGCCCTTGTATCGTTGGATTGAAACACCCGCGATTTTGACGGTTTCGCTTCCCGCATCCTCCCTATTTCCCTGCGCAGGCAGGCCGGCTTCGTTTTCCGGTTCGGCTGGCGCGTTTTCAACCGGAGCGCCCGAGCCGTCTATTGAACTTATTTCCCATTCGCTATCCTTAACCTTTGCGGTTTTAACGGCCTCGGCAGTTTTACCTTTTTTGCCCGTCCCGAGATCGCGAAGCGATTTTTCGGGTTTTTTGAGTTGGCCAAGCAATCTGTCCTTTGTGGCATCGTCATAGGCGTATTCTATATGCGAGCCCTTTTGAATGCGGTAAAGCGGCGGCTGGGCGATGAAGATATTTCCTCCTTCAATGAGCCGAGGAAAGTATCGGTAAAATAGCGTTAAGAGCAAAGTCCTTATATGAGCGCCGTCCACATCGGCATCGGTCATAATGACGATCTTGTGATAACGCAGTTTGCTTAAGTCAAATTCTTCCGCGATGGCCGTGCCCATGGCGATAACCAGCGCCCTTATTTCTTCCGAAGCGAGCATTTTATCTATTCTTGATTTTTCTACATTTAAAATTTTGCCCTTAAGCGGCAGGATTGCCTGCGTTTTCCGGTTACGGCCCTGCTTGCTCGAGCCCCCGGCACTCTCGCCTTCCACAATGAACAGTTCCGATTCCGAAGGGTCTCTGGAAGAACAATCGGCCAGTTTGCCGGGAAGAGTAAACCCCTCAAGCGCTCCTTTGCGGATCACGCTCTCACGGGCGGCCTTTGCGGCGATGCGCGCCTTAGCGGCCAATATCACTTTGCCCATAATATCACGGGCGTCATTGGGATTTCTTTCCAGCCAGTCGGCAAGCTCGGTGTTTACGATTGCCTCCACAGCCGTTCTGGCTTCCGTTGTGCCAAGTTTAGCTTTGGTTTGACCTTCAAATTGCGGCTCTCTTAATTTTACCGAAACCACAACCGTCAGTCCTTCACGCATATCCTCACCGCCGAGATTGTCGTCTTTTTCTTTCAAGAAGCCATTTTTGCGGGCATAGTCGTTGAATGTCCGGGTAATAGCCGAACGAAAACCCGTGAGATGCATGCCGCCCTCTACGGTATGTACATTGTTGGCGAAACTTAATTCATGACCGGAAATATCATTTGTGTATTGGAATGATACTTCCACAAATATTCCCTGTTGCTCTTTGGCGGCATAAAAAATGTTGGGGTGCGTGGGTTCCTGACGTCTGTTAAGAAAACTTACGTAAGAAACGATACCGCCTTCAAAATAAAAAGCGTATGAAGGATGAGTAACATGCTCATGCTCTTTGCCCTTTTCCGTTGCCTGAATTTGGATCGGAGAACGTTCATCCGCAACGGATATTCTGACACCCTTGGTCAGATATGCCTGTTGGCGGATGTGATTTAAGATTTGGTGCCAGTCAAAGGCAATTTCTTTGAAAATTTCGGGGTCGGGCTCAAAAGTTACTATTGTTCCCGTATCCGAAGCACTGCCGACTTTTTTAACCGGTTTTTGTGGTTCTCCGCGCTCATATTCCTGCTCATATATCCCGCTATCCCGATGAACTTCGGCTTTCAAATATTTTGACAAAGCGTTAACAACGGAAACGCCGACACCGTGAAGCCCGGCCGCCACCTTATACGATTCACCGCCGAATTTTCCTCCCGCGTGAAGAGTGGTCATTACGGTTTCAAGCGCGGAGACGCCGGTTTGCCTGTGTTTTTCCACAGGAATACCCCGGCCATTGTCCTTTACACTGACTCGGTTATCCGGCAGGAGCGTAACTTCTATGTTTTTTGCATAACCGGCCATTGCCT
Organism: uncultured Candidatus Saccharibacteria bacterium; assembly: GCA_964357835.1. Classification (GTDB taxonomy): domain Bacteria; phylum Patescibacteriota; class Minisyncoccia; order 2-02-FULL-40-12; family IGHO2-01-FULL-4-A; genus CAIUCV01. Next base: position 6,564 of record CAYHMZ010000017.1, on the reverse strand, counting down.
CGTCCAGCGAATTGTCAAAAACCTCCCATATCAAATGGTGCAAACCGTCAACGCCGGTTGAACCGATATACATCCCAGGTCTTTTTCTAACCGGTTCCAGACCTTCAAGAACGTAAATATCCTTGGCGGTATAGGTTCCCTCGCCGTTTGTTATCTTCGGCTCGGCCGGTTTTTTTATTTTTTTATTTTTCTTTGGCATTTTTCATCTAATTTCAGCCCCCAATCCTTGCTCAAGGGCTTTTTTGATATTTTGTTCAATCTTATCTGCTTCCTCGTCAGTAAGGGTGCGGTTGTCCGACCTGTAAATTATGTGGAAAGCAATTGACTTTTTTCCTTCCGGCACGTCGGGATTGTCTTCATAGATGTCAAACACGTCCACGTCCTGCACGATATCGCCGGTATCTGCGTCTTCAATGCGGTTAAGTATTTCACTTATCTTTACATCCTTGCTTACTAAAAGAGAGATGTCTCTGATAATTGCCGGATACTTCGGTATCGGCTCAAATTCCAATTCTTCTTCCATCGCTCTAATCAACGGCGTCACAAGCAAACTGAATTGAGCCACTTCCGTATCCGGCTTAATTCCTAGCCCGTTTTTTATATGAGGATGAAGATCGCCGATCAGACCTATTGCCTCCTCTCCGATCTGAACTTCGGCGACTCTGCCCGGGTGGAACCAATGTTTGATCGGGTGATTCGGATTGACGATATCGCTGAATTCGGCATCGTCAATGCCCAGCTGTTTTAAAAATGACTCCGCTGTGCCCTTTAACTCAATAAAGGCCTGTTTGCCCGCGATTACGCCGGCAATAATTTCTTTTTCTTCTACCTCGTCGCCTTTTTGGGAAAAGACATTACCCGTTTCAAATAAACGGACCGAATCGGAAAATCGCAGATTTTTCTCCGTCGCCAAAACCAGACTGGGGATAAGTCCCGTGCGCAGATATCTTGCCTCTTGGGAGATCGGATTGGCGATCTCCGGCGCATTGGAAGCATTGAAAATTTCTTTGGCTTTCTCGCTCAAGAAGCTGTAATTATAGCATTCGGCGAAACCCAGTCCTTTTAGGATATTTTTCATTAAATTGCGGGCCTTTATCGTCTGTTCAACATCCCAATCCTCGCTTGCTCTGCTTTCCGCGGGGCGGTAAATACTCATCGCCGGTGGGACCGGTTTAATGTTCTCGTAGCCGTATATTCTTGCGATCTCTTCAATAATATCTTCGGGGGTTTGAATATCCGATCTGTAAGTCGGCACGGTAACAACGAATTTATTGGCGTCTGATTTTACCGGCTGGTATATTCCAGAAAGTATTTTTACGATTTCCTTTTCCGGGATTGCGGCGCCGATTAGAGAATCTATGTAAGATTTTTTAACGAGGATTTTCCACGGCTTAACCTCGCG
>CAYHMZ010000017.1:0-5062 GCA_964357835.1 uncultured Candidatus Saccharibacteria bacterium | reverse complement strand
GCGGCGATTTCCCGCGCCACACCGTAATGCGAAAGCAAATCACCGCGGCTATAAAGAATCTTGATTTCCATTATTGAATCGCCGCCTACTTTATCTATCCGTTCTACTTCCGCTGTTTTTGCGCTCAAAATCTCCGCCAGTTCTTCGGGAGTTAATTTAGTTTCAACGTATTTACGGATTAAGTTATAAGAAAATTTCATGCCAATTTGTCCAAGCGCAGCGTTAGCAAGCATTGGCTAACAAATTGCGCACCGAGCACATAAAATGCATTTTATGTGCTCGGTAAGTATTTGTTCCCGTGCTCGGCTTGCTATGCTCGCCTGTGCTCGGGCAAATACTTAGAATTGTTTTAAAAATCTCAAATCACTGCCGTAAAGCAGGCGGATGTCATTAATCCCGTATTTAAACATTGCCAATCGGTCTATGGTCATTCCGAAAGCAAATCCCTGATACTCGCCCGGGACGTAGCCGGCGGCTTGGAAAACTTTTTGATTTACCATTCCAGCGCCCGCCATCTCAATCCAGCGGTCTTTTAATTTGCCCTTTCTGCCTTTCAAGAAAACCTCCACGCTTGGCTCCGTATAAGGGAAGTAACTGGCGACAAATCTGACTTCGGTCTCGTCTTTGAAAAATTTATTTGCAAAAAACTGAAGAACGCCCTTGAGATTGGCAAGAGACACGTTTACTTGCCCCGAACCTGCCGAAGGGCCAACCATCAGGCCTTCAAAAGTGTAAAATTGCATCTCGTGGGTTGCGTCGGTAGCTTCGTTCCTAAAAACCCGGCCGGGCACGATGATTCTAAACGGCGGCTGATGCTTTTCCATATATCTTACCTGAACAGCTGAAGTATGGGTGCGGGGCAGTAAATGGACGCGCGGATCTTTTTGGGCTTCTTCCGACTGCTTGAGCCAAAAAGTATCCTGCATCTCGCGCGCCGGATGGTCTGCTGGAACATTAAGGGCATCAAAGTTATACCATTCGGTTTCAACTTCGGGGCCCTCCACTATGTCAAAGCCCATTGAGCGGAAAATGTCCTCAATCTCCTGCCTGACAATCGTCAGCGGATGGAGATGTCCGTGTTCAACGCGCCTGCCCGGGGCAGTTACATCAATTTTCTCCTGTTCTATTTTTCGGGCTAACTCTTCCGATTTCAGTTGTCGCGCCTTTTCCTCTATTTCCGTTTCCAATTTTCCGCGGAGATCATTGGCTAACCGGCCCGATTTTGCCCTTTCTTCCGGGGGCAGATCTTTTAGGGAACGCAAAAACAGGCTCAATTCCGATTTGCGGCCGAGATATTTTGTCCGCAGATTTTCAAGTTCAGCCGATGTTTTGGCGCGGGACATATCTTTAAGGGCCGTTTTTTCTATTTTAGCGATGTTGGTCATTAAAATAATGTTTTAGTTAAAATTACGATTGCGATTAGAAGGGGGAATAACAGACCCAGCAGGATTGAGTCGTTAATGACGGCCTCATAGGTGATTTTATCCAGAGGGCGGGGCTTGGGAATCCTGTTTTTTATTGAGAAAATGATCAAAGTACTGGCGCTCCAAGCGAAAATAAACGAGGCAACAAAAAATGAAGCCTTCAGGAGGGGCGAAGCAACCGCGGGGTCAGTTTGCCAGACAATTAGACCAAGCCCTGATGCCGATATTATCGTTGACATTACAACCCCAAAAACCTGCCACTTCATCCCGTTAGAAGTAGTAACAGCGGCACATAAGTCAGACTTACGGTTGCCGCGTACTCTTGATTAAAAATTGACTTGAATTTACAAACCCGCTAGGGCTGCTTCTAACGGGACTCATATACTGATTTTATCACGAATTCTGTGAACAATCAAACAAAAAATAGGCCTTGATTTTGCCCATTTCTGTGGTTAAATTTTGCGGGCCCGACCGGATTTAAACCGGCGATCTTCCCCGTGACAGGGGGACGTGTTAATCAGGCTACACCACGGGCCCATACTTTTCATTTTACCTGATTTTTTGCAAAAAGAAAAGAAGCGTCTTGTCTTTGAAGGGCGAATTTATTCGATTCGCTCTGAAGGAACGGAATAAAATTGCACCTCCGATGGGGGTGTAATTTTATTCTCTGTCTCTGTGCCGGCGGGCTGAATTGAACCAGCGATATTTGCTTTACTTGCCCTCCCATTTTTCTGTTCGTGTCAGGGGTGGGGATCGAACCCACGACGACCGCTTTATGAGGGCGGTGCTCTAACCACTGAGCTACCCTGACGTAAAAGGTGGGAGGGTGAAAGTCTCTTGTTCTAACCGTTGAACTACGCCGGCCTTTTTGCTTAATGTTAATGGTAATTTATTTCCTCTCGGATTTCAAGATAGCGAAGAGACGGTAAGAATTTGACTTTTTCAGCCATATAGGATAAGATGTTTAGTAAAGGAGGATATAATGCCATCATTGAAAACCTTAGTTTTGTTGCTTTTGGGAGCATTTTTCTCCCGAACCACTGCACTTGCGAGCGAGGGGGCGGTTGTCTACGAGTTGGGAGCGGAACTCTCCACAGTCAGCCACGTGGCGAAAGAGGCCACGGGTAACGCGAACAACTGGCATAAACTAATTGTCCGAAATCCGAAAACCGGGTATGCGTACTCCGAGGATGAATATAACCAGTTGCCAATAGGCACTTTGGTGGAAGTGCCGCAGGAACTGGTAAAAGCCCGGGGGCTTGTTAGCGCAAAATCGGTTGCCATCAACGTCACAGCCACGATGGCTATGCTCGGACACCACCATGGCCATCATGCCTCAAAATGCGCTAGAGTTACTGTGGCCAGCAGCAACCAGCCCAGAGAGGCATCAATCTCGCCCGTACCCGTGAAGCTATCCGATGGTTCTATCTATCCATTTCTGACTCGGCCAACGGAGAAGCCCATCAAAAAATGGGTTCACCAGAGACAAGTGCAACTGGTCTTTGTGGGATGTTTTTTGTTCGTTTTTACGGCATTTACTGGTGCCTTCTCGCTGGCCGCTCGGGTCGCGGGAATTCTCGATCAATTCTATCCTCTATCGCCGTAACGGCGATGGCGGCCTCCATATTATGGTCATCTTACGCTATACTACCGCTTGCGTCCTCCAACCCCCGCGAGGCGCGCAAGCGGTATTTTATTTAGGAGCTTGAAAAACCAGCCGGAACATATCCGGTTTTTGTTTTTTAGCAAAGGCAGCGAATGAATACCCTGCCTTACCTCCAGTCAAGCGTGTTCGCTTGCGTAGATGAGAAATCAATCTCTCTTGCCTACCTTGACTTGGTCCGAAAGTTGGAAACAGGAGAAGAAGCGGTGGTTAAGCCGTCTCCGCTAGCAGCAGTGATTTTGTAGTAATACTTGGTGTTTTTAGTAAGGTTGGTAAGAGTAACTGTATGAGTAGTGCCCAAAGTACTATCAGTGATAGAGAGATTAAGATTGGCAGAAGATTTACCATAGGAGACCAGACCAGTGGAAGGAATGTTGGTGGTCCAAGAAATCGTGGCAGTGGTAGTAGTTTTGGCGGTTACACTGTAGCCAGTGATAGTAACAGTCGGTGCCGGGGTGGTGACTGTGGCCGTATTGCTGGGAGAAGATATATTGCCCGCGGCATCGTACGCCTTAACATAGTATGAATAGGTGGTATTAGCTGATACCGTAGTGTCGGTATAGGAATTGGAAGGCGATGTGCCGATTTGGACTGAATCGCGATAGATGCGATAGCCAGTAACCCCAACATCGTCAGTGGAAGCTGTCCAAGAAAGATTAACCTTTGTGCTCTCTAAGGCTGTGGCTGTAAGGTTGGTCGGAGCCGAAGGTGGAGTAGTATCCCCGCCTCCTCCGCCTAAAGCCAAAGCCACGGCCGCTCCCGCATCCACCTTGCCCCAGCCAAAGTATTGGTCCCAGCCCGGAGCACCTAAATTTACAGCTGAATTAAAGAGAAAATTTTGAGCTTGGTCGGGAGTGAAGTTAGGGTTGACTGAAAAAATTAACATTAAGACTCCTGCCACCTCTGGGGCTGAAGCGGAAGTTCCACACGCGCTTGCGTATCCTCCTCCCCGCACTGTCGTAGCTCCAGTACAGCCAGGCGCCGTAATATCTACATCATTCCCAAAATTCGACCAGGAATATAAAGTACCAGCAGTATAATTGGTCGCCGAAACCACAATTAAATTTGGACTTTCTGAAAGTCCGGTTGAAACCCCTCCATTACCCGCACTGGTCGTTACTAACCCACCTTTGCTGCGCATATATCCGCCGGCAGTCCTAACGCTGGAACAGGCAGAGCCTTGATAACTTAAGTTTACAACTTTAGCTCCATGATCGGCGGCATAGACAATGCCTTCGGACATATCAGAACACAAGGCATAGCCGTCGGTTCCACTAACCCTGATTGGCATAATCTTGGAATTCCAAACTCCCCCCGCTACCCCAATTCCGTTATTTCCCATAGCGGCGGCAATTCCTGCCACTGCGGTACCGTGGCCATACACATCAGAAGTATTGGAATTATTATCATAGACATTCCAGCCTGAAATACAGTTGGAAACCAAGTCTTCATGAGTGCAGTCCACGCCAGTATCGGCAATAGCTATGGTAAGGGTAGAAGGTCCTGTGACAACATCCCAGGCAAGAGGAGCATTCATTTCCGCCTTGTCATGTTGCCAGTTCGCATACCACGGATCATTGGGAATCAGAGAAGGAGCTACAATAGCGTCAATCTCGGCAAATTCAATGTTGCCTTTTTCCTGAAATCTTAACCTGTCTACCGCTTCTTGGGGGGTATCGTTGGAAGGGATAGAAAGCAATTTAACGCCAATCTGTTTGATTTCGGACTTTTCTTTCAGGTTATGCCTGCTAAAAAGTTTAGCTTGGGTAGCAGGGCTGACTGTTTTTTTGAATTTAACTAAAATATGATCTTCTGCCTCGCCGACAATGCCGCCTTTAGAAATTTTTTGAGCGAGCGTACGTGGGGCTCCACTGTTCTGGTCATAAACTTGGGCAAGATAAAAATGAATCGTGCCGATATTCAAAGCCAGCAAAATAGCCGTTGTTCCAGCGACGGAAACAAAAACCAGCCAGTG
>CAYHMZ010000016.1:0-8636 GCA_964357835.1 uncultured Candidatus Saccharibacteria bacterium | reverse complement strand
ACGTCCTGAGCTTGCCGAAGGATAAGAAATAGACGCGTTTTTGGAGTAAATCGTAATACCACGCTCCAGTTCAAGCGCGTTAGAGTCCATTGACGCTCCTTCGGCAAAAGCGCCGGTCTGGCGCATAAGCGCGTCGGTTAAAGTTGTTTTCCCATGGTCTACATGGGCAATTATTGCGATATTTCTGATTTTCATAAAATTTATATAAAAATCGGCCACCGGCCGACGATGTATCAGTATCTATCTAAATAATAATATAAAAAATTACCAGAGTCAAAAAATCTAGAGTGACACAAAAAACGGGCGGGTTTGCCCGGGCTTGAGGGCGCCTAGCTTAATATCGCCGATACGAACCCGTTTGAGCGATGTAATGGTGCAACGAAGATCATTGAGCATAATCCTGATCTGATGTCTTTTCCCTTCGTTCAGAATGACGCGAAGCGTTGTTCTATTTATAATTTCCGCTTTGGCCGGAAGCAGTTTTCCGAGATTTTTGGTTTGCATGCCTGATTTAAAAATAGCCGGAATGCCCGCCCGTAAAGATTCTTTTACGGTAACTATATACTCTTTTTCATACTTTAAGTTCTCAGACAAAACTTCCCTAGCAAGACGGCCATCATTTGTTAAGATCATAAGCCCCTCGGATTCTTTATCCAATCTTCCAATAGGATAGAGCCCTTTCTTTTTCCATTCGGCGATTACGCTTTTCTCGCCGGTTAAATCCTGCGTTGCCAAACCTCGCGGCTTATAATAAGCAAGGTATTGGCATTGCTTCCGCTTGCCTTTCACCACAACACCATCCCCTTCATTGACCAGCATTCCGTTCTCGGCCCGCTTTCCATTAATAAATACGAGCCCGTCCTCAACGAGCTTGTCCGCCTCGCGCCGCGACGCCAGGCCTAAGGCTTGCAAATATTTATTAATACGAATCGCCATTATTATTTCCCTAAACTATTGAGGATTTTCTTAACGGCTTCCAGGCTGTCCGTGTCATGAATGGAAATTGGAAGCACGTTTTTGCCTGCCCTGAGTATGCCCGAAGGGTTTATCTTTTTAAGGATTTTTAGTTTCTTCTCAAGTTCCGCGGGCGTGATCATGTCGCTTTTGCTTATGAAAAGATATTCGGGTTTGTCCAACAATTCTTTATTATACTCTCCCAGTTCTTTTCGGATAGTTTTATAATCCCCCGCTGGGTCAGTTGATTCAACCGATATGAAATGAAACAAAACTTTCGTGCGTTCAATGTGGCGAAGGAATTTAATACCCAGGCCCTTGCCCGAAGACGCCCCCTCAATAAGCCCGGGGATGTCGGCAAGTATCAGATGATAGTATACACCGAGGTTTGGCTCAAGCGTGGTGAATTGGTAATTGGCTACTTTGCTTTTTGCATTGGTCAATTCATTGAGAAGGCTGGATTTGCCGACATTTGGCAAACCGATGAATCCGACATCCGCGATAAGTTTGAGCTCTAAACGGAGCGCGAATTTCTGTCCGGGCAAACCCTCCTGAAACTGGCGCGGGCTTGTATTGTGCGGGCCGCGGAAAAGGAAATTGCCCTTACCTTTATGGCCGCCTTTAGCAACAAGAACTTGCTGACCGATTTTTACGATTTCTTCTTCGATGCCGGTATCAAGATTATGAATGACAGTTCCTACCGGAACTTTTAATATCAAATCCTCTCCGTCATTGCCGTCATTATATTGCGGTTTCCCGTTTTGGCCATTGCTTGCCTTTAGTTCTTTTTTGAAGCGCAATTGGTTCAACAAATCCAGATTAGAGGCTCCTTCCAGATAAACGCTGCCGCCATTGCCGCCGCTTCCTCCGGTAGGCCCTTGGCTCATCATGTTAGAGTTGAAAGCAACCTTCCCACGGCCTCCGTCTCCTGCGGCTACTTTGATTGTTACATCATCAATAAGCATAATTTACCTTGGTTTAGTTTGCGGACGAAAGCCACGACGGCGAAAGTTCCCCCTAGGGCGACCGTACGCCGGGCTAGCCCTGCGAGAGTATGACCTGCCTTGACTTGCATGCTCATCGGGCGAGGCAGGCCCGCCTGCCGACGAGGCAGGCAACTCCGGAAGTTTGGACACCGGCAAGCTCTTGCGGATAAGACGTTCAATGGCACGAACTTCCCTGAACTCATCGGGCATGGCAAAGGTGATGGCATGGCCACTGGCGCCGGCGCGGGCGGTACGGCCGATGCGATGCACATAGTCATTAGAGGTTGAGGGCAAATCGTAATTTACCACCAGCTCAATGCCGCTGACATCTATACCGCGCGAAGCGATATCGGTAGCCACCAATGTCTGGTACTTGCCGGACTTAAATCCTTCCAGCGCCTCCCGCCTTTGGTTCAGGGAGCGATTTGAGTGGATTTCCGCAGTGCTGATACCAACAGCCTCCAGCTGACGCATAACCTTTTTGGCGCCATGTTTAGTTCTCGTAAAAATAAGAACCGAACCCAAATAACTTTCCAGTAATTTATTTAAAAGGGGGAATTTCTGAACATTGGATACAATAAAAAGCTCTTGGGTTACCTTTTCAACGGTTGTACCTGTCGGCGCGATCTCTACCCGTATAGGTAGCTTCATATGCCCGGCCGCCATCTTCATAATCTCCGGTGGCATTGTGGCCGAAAAAAGCATAGTCTGACGCTCTCTGGGCAACAGGCGAAAAATTTGCTTTATCTGCGGAGCAAATCCCATGTCCAACATTCGATCGGCCTCGTCCAATACCACTATTTGGACATCGTTTAGGTAGATGTTCTTTTGCTGCAGGTGATCTATTAATCGCCCGGGGGTAGCAATAATAACATGCGGCTTGTTCGCAATAGCCCGCTTCTGCGGCCCCAGCGAAGCACCGCCGATCAATACTGCCGTTCTTAGTCTGATATCGCGGCCAATCCCAACAAGCGCCTCGTCTACTTGCAGTGCTAACTCGCGCGTTGGCAAGATTATCAAACCCTGGCCCTTGACCCCGTCAAATTGCTTCGCTCCAGCCCTGCTGGATTTGATAGGATTGATCTGGCTCAAACGCTGGAGCATGGGAATGCCAAAAGCTAGAGTTTTACCCGTGCCGGTTTGAGCGATACCGACGATGTCTTTGCCTTGTATCGCAACAGGAATTGCCTGCGCCTGAATCGGCGTCGGCGACTTGAAGCCCAATTGTTCTAAAATATCCAAAAACCTGGGAGCGATTCCCAGGCCATAAAAACTGGCTAATTTCTCATGCGTGTGCCGTTCAATGTTTTCCATTTATGAGATGTCTTGCGCTTCGGCTTACTAGCCTCAGCACTTCCTCACCTATGTTCGTCAGGGTTCGAAGAAAGCCAATCCATTAATTTTTTTCGATGTCGGGTGACCGACCGTGCATCCTTCTGCTTAAAAAGTATGGGATGTGCCTCCTGAAACTTCTTTAATGCCGCAACCGTAGAACGGGGAAATCCTGCCGGAATATTTTGATTATAGGACTCCAAAAACGCCGCAAGTGTTACCGGCGCCTCGTTAAGATCTTGTTGCTCCTTGTCCTTCTTGTTTCTCATACCTAAAATGATACAACATATCAATTAAAATATCAAGTTTTTGTCCACTCCCTAACTTATAAACCGCCCCGCTTAGCGGGGTGGTTTTTGTCGATATTCTGTCGGGGTCTTTACTATGAACCGCTTGACCCGCCCGCAGTGAGTCTATCGAACTGTCTCGGTCGCCAGAATCTATCACAGGACTGCTGGCACCTCCGGTCTAGAACTGTGATATCAAGCATCGTAAGGGTTTTTGAAGGTCTTTTCCAGAGACATTTTGACCCGTCTCGGTCGGGCCAAAATGAGACACCGTAAAAGGAGCCTGAGGGGGGTATTTCATTTCATCCGGTCATATCGGAATTCAACAGTCAAAAACACCTCGCCACGGCAAGGCGTTTTTGATTTTGAGATTCGGGCCTCTACGGCATCACAAAATTCCAAGTTCCAAATGATTTGAACGGATTTCCACCTGCATTCTTGTTTACAAAGACATCAATGGTTTTCTTAGGACCCAAGCCAGAAGCAGTGGCAAGGGTAGAATTATCAAGTAGGTAGTAACTCTGATTATCAGTGCCGATCGTGGCATCGAAGTGGCTATTTGCCTGGGAATCATTGAACCATAGGCGTGCAGTACCGCTAGTATGTCCAGGAACCGTGGTGGAAATACGAACAGAAAGTCGGAAACTTAGAATATCACCTGATGCGATGATGGGCGTGTCAGAGAGAGCCAGGGCTACGGAGCGGTTAACAGCGTTGTTAAAACCGCTCGACCCGCCATTCACGCCACCCAGTTCACCTGAACCTATTACCATATTGTTTTTGAGAACTTCGGCCAATAAATCAAACTTTGTGCCTATGTCATCGCTGTTCTTAAGGCCGATCCAGACACTGGCAGGGCTTAGGGCGTTAAGAGTCTGATGGACGGTTATGAAGAAATCTTTCATTGCTGTTCGATTATTGGCATCAATGGCTTGGACTGTAAACATAAAGACGCCGGCAGTTATTGGAATGCCAGAGATTTCGCCAGTCGAACTAACAAGAGATAAACCAGAAGGCAAACTACCGGCACTAATAGCCCAAACATATGGTAAGGTTCCATCTATGGCCTGGATTGTCTGGGAATAAGCTACTCCCGCTATAGCGTCTAAAAGCGTAGTGGTGGTTATAGTCGGAGATGCCGCTATTGTGAAATTTAATGTATTGGGCAGTTCCGGTACCCCAATACTATCAACTGACCAATAAGTAAGGGCGTGATTACCATTCCCAATAACCACAAGGGGTACTGAGTAGTTTTGTGTCGGTCCTCCATCAATCGTGTAATATGTTGCTGCTATACTGAAACCGGGGGCGGCAACGGCTGAGAGAGTTACGGTGGTAGGATCAAAGTAGTTACCTGCCAAATCTGGTGTTGGCGATAGGCTTGCTGTTGTAATAGGGCGATCGTGAATGAATTGAAGTGAGATTATTTCTGTTTCGTCAGAAGTTATGGGTAAATTAAGTGTGAAAGAATTGTAAATACTTCCGCTCGGTGGTATGGCGGTAAAAGTGTATGACTGGTTTGAACTATTGGGTAAAAGCCACAATATCACATCGCCCGACAGATCGGTGACGGGCGCCAGTGTTGGCGGATATGTCTGCGTCTGGTAAAGAGAGCTCCCCCTGGCATTGGTAATACCTCCTCCAAGAGAAAGCTGGCGATCGTTGTAACCCGAAGCCTTAACTGATATCCCACTGACAGGATTTCCTGACACGTTTTGTACGTGTACTACTACTCTTTTAAATGGAAGGGTAACATCAAGTATCCTGCTGATATTAAGAGAATAGTTGTCAATGGTAACGTTGTAAAACTGGGATAAATTGGACGAGAGGTCATTGGACGAACCAGGGGATGATATGGCAATACTGTACACTCCTGGTGGAACCTGCAAAGAATAACCTCCAAAAGCATCGGTATTAGTCAGACCGACATTTGGAGAGCCGGGTACATAAACAATAACTGTTTGACCTGGGGCGGGATTGCCAAATGAATCATAAACGTGACCGCTAAGGAGAGACCATTGTTGCTGCATGACTATGGTCAGGTCGGTATCGTTTGTAATGATGGCGTTAGAAATGGTTTGCGAATAAATACTTCCGCTCGGTGGTATGGCGGTAAAAGTGTATGACTGGTTTGAACTATTGGGTAAAAGCCACAATATCACATCGCCCGACAGATCGGTGACGGGCGCCAGTGTTGGCGGATATGTCTGCGTCTGGTAAAGAGAGCTCCCCCTGGCATTGGTAATACCTCCTCCAAGAGAAAGCTGGCGATCGTTGTAACCCGAAGCCTTAACTGATATCCCACTGACAGGATTTCCTGACACGTTTTGTACGTGTACTACTACTCTTTTAAATGGAAGGGTAACATCAAGTATCCTGCTGATATTAAGAGAATAGTTGTCAATGGTAACGTTGTAAAACTGGGATAAATTGGACGAGAGGTCATTGGACGAACCAGGGGATGATATGGCAATACTGTACACTCCTGGTGGAACCTGCAAAGAATAACCTCCAAAAGCATCGGTATTAGTCAGACCGACATTTGGAGAGCCGGGTACATAAACAATAACTGTTTGACCTGGGGCGGGATTGCCAAATGAATCATAAACGTGACCGCTAAGGAGAGATGTCCCCTGGGCAACGAGAATGAAATTCAATACCGTGTCGGTAGATATCGAGTAATCTTGAGCAATAACCGGAGTAAAGTTACTCGCCGTTGGTGGCGTAACCCGAATATTGTATATGCCGCCACTAAGACTAACGCTGTAATTTCCCGAACTATCGCTTGTAGTACTTGCTACAAGGTTATTAGTATTTGGGTCAGTAACGTCTACAATGGCCCCGCTAATACCGTCAGCTGATGTAGTTGTTATTTTACCTGACAACAACCCCGTAGAAGTCAATGCCGTTCTAAAAAGAATCAATCCCAAAAAAACTGTCAAAAAAAGTGCTGAAAATTTTATTTTTATATTCATGTTGTTTTTGTTATTTTATGCTCTCAATATAAAAAGTAAAACGCGGGTACAAAAGTAAAATCTATGGGGAGCTTGCCGATATTAAATTGATTTGGCTCATTGCTCTAAGCATATGGCTAACTATTATATAAATCAAGCCTAAACTTGTTTTTGGGGGAATTGCCAAATTTACTGTATAATTAAACTTGATTATACAATTTTCTCTGTAAATCTTGCGTTCAATATACAACAAAAATCTATTGAAATACGGGGTCAGTGTATTGATGCCGTTTTTAATTTTCTTGGCCTTCTTTTCCTTCTATTCGTACAGCGCCCACCCTACCTTATCTGGAGGTGATAGTGGGGAGATGTCAGCAACTATTAATTCCCTAGGCCTGGCCCATCCAACAGGATTTCCTCTATACATCATCACCGCCAAAGTATTCTCTCTTTTTTTACCAATCAGCGACGCAGCTTATAAATTCAACCTGTACTCTTCCTTTCTAACCGCGGCATCGGTCACCTTGCTGTTTTTAGTTTTAATTAATCTGGGTATTTCTTCAACGGCATCTTTCTTTGCCACTTCAATATTTGGTTTCGGTAAAACCATTTGGGCACATGCTGGAGCTACATCGGTTTATCCAATTAGCCTCCTTTTTATAGTTATACTGCTATGGATCTTCACTAAATGGTTATCTGATAGACAGATGAAATATCTTTACTGGTATTTATTTATTTGGGGCGTTTCTTTTGGCACTCATGCTCTTACGATTACAATGGTAGCTCCTTTAGTACAAATGCTCTGGCAAATTAGGAAAAGTTTAAACTTTAAAAAAATATCTACTGCGGCTCTCCTTCTGCTTGTGCCATTCTTACAATATCTATATCTGCCGTGGGCCTATGCCAGAAATACGATTGCACAATTTGGTAAGGTTGATAATTTTGGCGGTTTTATTGAATATGTTACCCAGAGAGATTATGCAAACAAAATAGCCACAAGAGGTGTTGAAGGAATAAATATATTCATAAATAAGACTGTGACTCTTTTCTTATCAGAATTTACAATAATATTTTTTATTATTTCTATAATAGGACTATGGATTCTATTTAAAAAGAGGCTGGGGCTGTTTTTGCCGCTTGTCTCTATAATTGTAATAAATCTTACGATCCTGCTTTCCTATGGCAATAGCCAAGATATATACAACCTTTACAGGTATTTTTATCCATCCTATGTGATATTTGCAATCGGAATTGCCATTATTATAAATAGTTTCCTGTCAAAAATAGGGCAGTCAAACAGAAATACTTTTTTAGCTATTTTAATATTGGCTATTATAATTTTTTTTCAAGCTAGATCCAGTTGGGTCTATAACTATGAGGGAAACGATTATATAGTATCCGACTTTGCAAATAATATACTTGAGACAGCAGAAAATGATTCGCTAATTCTAACAGCTGGCGATATTGTTACGGGGCCATTATGGTACTCCCAAAGCGTTGGTAAGAGGACCGATCTTAAGATAATCAATGTCGATCTGCTTAGTTGGGATTGGTATGTAAAAAATGAAGCGAAAAGAAATCCCGATGTAGTAGATATAGGCCTTCTGGATATAAAGGGAAATAATAAATCAGAACAAAGGGCGATCGAATTGATAAGAAAAAATATCCGCGATCGAACAATATATTCTATAGGAACCGAGATAGCCGGTATAACAGATAAAAACGTAACTAAAGAATTTGATGTTTGGCCAGTTGGTATCTTATATCAGGTAACAACAAAAAATACCGTCTCGGTTAATGATTTATTAAAAGTAAATAATAAGGCTTGGTCTAGATATACACTCAGGAGACTTAAAAAAGAGCTCTATAAAGACCCCTACGAACAAGATTTACCCGGGGTTTACTCGATAGCCCTTACGAATCTTGGGGTTATCTACCTTCGCAATGGCTTGAATGCCGAAGCGAAAGATGCATTTCTCAAAGCACTTGGGCTAGATCCAAACAATCCGCGCAGAATGCAGAATTTAAAATTAGTAAAGTAACCTCTGAGCCTTGCGGTGATTTTTTGTCTTGAATACGGCGCTCAGCCGGTATGCATTAACGGTGACGAGCAAGTCGGGAAG
>CAYHMZ010000015.1:0-10137 GCA_964357835.1 uncultured Candidatus Saccharibacteria bacterium | reverse complement strand
GGTGGCCGCCTACCAGCGAAAAGTGGATAACGGCCAGATCCAACGGTCGGGGATGTTGGTGTTGCACGTCGTTCCAGAAGTAATGCTTTTCTGCGACGATGGGCACTTCTACCCGTGCCGGCTGGATGAAGTCCGCACCGGTAATTACGCGGCACTGCGGTCTCTGACCGAGGGCTGCCGCGTTGAGGATCGGTGGGACATCTTTGTTCCCTATTCATCGTCCGTCATGGGGAACAAGGAATGGCAGCAGAAGACCTTCCGGGTCATGAAGTTTGAAGAAGCCCGGGATAAAATTGCTGTCATTCATGACCGGCTGGCCTGGAGGGCCCAATCACGGCGCCGCGAGAACATCGGCACCGTCCTCATCATCGCAACGGCTATAATGTTGCTGGCCGTCGTCGTGCTCAAGATCTTTCGGTAGTACCAACCGCCACGTCGGGTTTGATCCCCACTGTGGCGTTTGCTCCGCGCCGCGTGCGAGCAGGTTCAATCCCTGCCCCGCGGCGCTTTTTTGTTTTTTATTTGCTAGCAAGCTGTTCGTGTTTTGGATACGATCGTGTTTTAAACACGAAGTAGCTTTAATTGTACCAACACGATAAACAAGGAGGCGAAGTTAACCACCCCAATTTTTGATATTGGCCGAGCGATCTAAAAATCCGTTGGGACTTTATGAAGTTTTTCGCTGATGAACAAAATTGGGACGGAGCGGAGCCCCGAGCGAAGCGAGGGGCGAAGCGGAAGGGGTACGATTTTTTCATCCAGAAAAACGAATAAAATCGCAACAGGATTTTATCGCGCAGGACACGGAACAAAAAATCGGGGTAATTAACGAGCTACTATTGTATACGATACACGAAAATTGAGTGGCCGATGACGGCGACGGGTTGATAGGATTTTAACCAGAGATAATTTGGATATTGCGGGCGCTCCGGCGGCCCTTGCGTTTCTTGCAGGTAAGTTACCGAGATGGCCAGCCAGCCGTTGCTTTTGTTTCTTGCTTTAAAATCCTCGGCATCAAGATATTTTCCCCGCGACATCCATTCAAAACGCGACCCGAGATAATACGACTGGTCGGCCCAGCCGAAATAGTCAAACTCAATCTTGGGGATATTATTTTTCTTCACCCAGTTGCTGAACCTGATGAGGTCCTGCCCCCAGTCAAGATTAGAATCGGTGACGTACCGATACCCGCCGGATGGCCCTCCGGCGACTTGATTGAAGTAAGTCAGATATAGAGGATAAACTTTTATATTTTCAACCACGTACCAGCTCAATAAAAAGAAAACAGTGAAAATCAGGGCCTTGGACTTAAAATTAAAATTCTCTCTGGCCTTTTTGACTATTTTCGCAATCTGTCCACTGACCAGCAAAATTGCGAAAGGATAAGTCGGCAAAAGATGCCTGACCCCGATGTTAAGCGAACTGTTAATGCTGGTCACCCAATAAATTACCAGCCACAATAGCATCGCAAACTCTTCAAAATGGTTTTTTAAGAATTGAAGGCCCCTTGAGAACGATTCTTTAGATGGCTTTTTCAACTGCCAGCCGAGCATCAAAAGTGCGATTAAAACAAGCCCCCACCAAGCCAGCGGTTCTTTCAGGAAATAAACGATGGGGAAATAGAAGGGCGAGCCAAAGAACAGAACATCGCCTAGGAAAAAGACATTATGCGGTTCGGCGTTTTGATGGAGAACCCTCAAAAGCCCCAGCCCATAGTGAGCCAGCGGCCTTAATACCGGTTGGCCGGAGGCCTTAACTACCAGAGCTAAAGACGGACTGATTTTCTGATAGACCGAGGTCAGGATGTATTCCGTTTCTTGCTGCTGTTTTTCCGGCGGAAGATTGCGAACGTTAAGGTAATATACCGGCCAGAGAACAACGATGGTGCCGATGACGAAAATAAGCAGAGTAAAAAGAATTGTTTTCAAACGCGCGCGGGCGGGATAAACCAGGGCCAACAGGAGGAAGAATGGAATGAGCAGTACCGTTGAAAACTTGCAGAGTAGCGCCACCCCGAAAACCAAGCCGGCGATTACAAGGTTTTTAACCGTCTGATCTTTGAGATAGTTGATAAAAAAGTAAGTAGCCAGAAGAACGCCGAAAAGCGCCGCCATATCGGTTGTTACGAAGCGGGAGTGGGCGATGACTGTTGATGAAAAAGAAAAAAGTATAAGCGCGATAATCGCCCCGAGATTGCCGTAAAGTCGGCGTCCCCACTTGAAAATCAAAATTGCCGAGAGAACAAAGAATAAAAGTATCGGCAATCTAGCAAAGTGCTTTATCTGATCGGCATCATTGCCGGAATTGAAGATAAGACGGCGGCCGAATTCCCATTGGCCGTTGACGTCCGTCTGCCAGAACTTGGTATCAAAAGCATCCTGCTTTAGGTTGAGAAATAGCAGGGGAATGCCGGCAAGGTCTTTGGCCAGCGGCGGGTGCTCGGGATTCAGCCGCATATCGCCTTTTTCCAAATACGAATAAGCCGCCCCGATATGCGGCACCTCATCCACAACCAGCGAATCATTCCAAGAACTGGTAACTGCCAGCACAACCGCAGCCGCAATAATAACAGCCGCAAAAACGCCTACCTTTTTACTCAATTTTGACCCTTCTTGACTTTGCATAGTTGATTATGGTATAATGTACATAGCACAAAGGAGGTGCGGAATGAAGATTTACGAGATTTCGAATCCCCCAGCAGTTGGGATCGTAACAACACTCTTGGCCGACACGGAAACCCTACTCTTCAAAGTCACGAAAGAAGTTGCACCTGGTGAATTCATCGGCCTGGCCTTTTTCCACAGTGAGCAGGAGAGAGCCGCAAGGCTTTCCCTGTCCGGTGGCAAAGAGGTAGTCGACGACGGCTCCATCGGCAGCTTGGAGCTTCTGCCCTGAAGCCCCGACGCAGAGAGTCCCGCACTTTGCGGCTCGACTGCGCGGGGCTTTTCTGTTTACGGGGAACCACGGAAACACGGAATTAAACTTGGAAGTAAGGATGAAACCTATTGACCCCGCGGGTCAATAGGTTCTCGACCCGCGGGGTCAAGATACAGGCGCTACTTTTCAAGCGGAACTACCACTGAATTTTTATCGTACAACCCCTTTTTGTATTGCTCTTCGGTAAGGTAGTAGATGTTTTTCGCCTTTTGTTTTTCCGGCGTGTAGGTGTCCGTTATAAACATCACTGTCTGTGCCGGCATCGGAATGCCGTGCACATCTATGCCCCAAGCATTAACCAAAACGTAAATCCTTTTTTCCTCTTGAGCCATCGAAGTTTCGGAGTTAATTAGAGTCGGCCATTTTCTGATGTTGTTAATTTTGTTGCCGATGTCAACATAGTTTTGGTTGAATGCCATCGCTACATTCGGATTTTTGGCCCACTGGTTAAAATATTTGTCATATTCAACAAAGCCGAGCGAGATTAGCAGAATTATTGCCGCTAAGACGGCAACGAAAGAACTTTCCTTCATCCAGCGGTGGCGGAAAGAAAATTCGTGAACATCCCGCGCGCGGTACCAATCGCCGATTTTATCAATAATCCACCACAGCCCCTCGCCGGCCCAAATAAATACTACCGGTATTACGATAACCGCTCTTAAGGCGTGCGGCATGCCTTCATTGGAAAAAATAACCGGTAGGAGACCCGCAAAGAACCAAGACAAAAGCATAACATGGACGGTAGAAAAATGGCCGTGGGTCTTTTTGGTTTTGAATAATTTTATCCAGCTTCTTATAAAGCCGAGCACGAACAGCGCCCCAACCGGCCAAAGCAATATCGGCTGGCCGGACAGATTATGCCGCCAATTATAATCTCCTGCGAAGTTGAACATGCCGAGCGTCTGAATGGTATTTTGAGCGAGTTGTTTCAGTGGGTTGTCGGAGGTGAATATAGATAATTGCCCGGCACGTCCGAGGAAATCAGCCGGATGCGTCCAGAAATAGTAACCGATGGGGAGGCCGACCAATATGATAATCACGAGAAAAAGAGCCAGCCCCCTTATTAATTGATTTCTTATGAATTCGTATTTCTCATGGCCGAAATCCTTCTTAGCGGCATACCAGTAAGCCCCAAGCGTCAGCATCAATGCCAGAGGCATTGCCCGGAAGGCGATGTAAGTATAAAACCCAAGCCCCCAAAGAATCGCGCTAAGTCCGAAATTCCACAGTCGTCCGGACGAAAGCCCCCGCCACAAGAAATACATGCCCCAGACCAATAGCATCGGCGCCATAATTGCCCGGAACCCGATGCGTGAAAAATTAACATGCCAAAAGCCGATTGCTAGTAGATAACTTGATAATGCCGCAATTTGCCAGTTAAACAGGCGATTGACCAAGAAATATAGCCCAAGCACAGTCAGTATTCCGATGATTGCCGAAACAACCCTCAATGACCAGATATGATAGCTGAAGATTTTTAACGACAGCGCCTGCAAACCAATAAATAACCCTTCCCGCCCATTGTTTTCAGGATAGAAAATTTTAAAATCACCGGTCTCCAGCGCTTGAATGGCATTATTGCCGTTCATCGCCTCGTCGGGATAAAGCCCCGGCGGGATTGATGAAATATGCTGAAATCTAAAAACCGTTGCTACAATTAAAATAAGCAAAACTATTGTCCACCTAGGCATATGTAAATAATTATAACAGATATGCTATTATAATAGGAATGGCAGAAAGTGAATTAGCAGGGGGCCAAACAAATACACTAGAACAAGAAATCGCCCGGATTGAGCGGGATTTGGCGTTTAAGCGCGAGACGCTTGAAAAACAAAAGCAAACCGGCGTGATCTCGGAAGTGCCTCATGAAAAAGAAACCTTGCGCGAGATAGTCGGCGAAAAGATGACCCCGTCTGCAACCCCGACCCCACAGGCGGTTCCGACGACCCCGGGTGCCGGAGTCCCGACCGGAAGCGTCGGGATTGAGCCGCCATCCTATATGTCTGAAGAATTGAAAGGCAAGGTTCAAGAGCTGGTTAATACCGCTTTCTCCAAAACGATTGACGATGCCATCAAACAGGCCCGGGCAACCAATAACGCCGCTTTGATTGACGCTTTTCACGACGCGCTGGTTGACGAGCTTTATAACTATCTGGTTGAGCGCGGCAAGCTCAAAAAACTCTAGCCACTAGTTAAATGAATTTAATTCTGCCCCTGGTTTCATTAGCGGTCTTGGTAATAATTTTTATTGCCGCTTTGGTTTTGGTCGGCGGATTGAGGACAAAGGGGCAGATGCAGAGAGCGCTGAATATGACGCTCTTTTTAATCCGCGTACCGCGCGAGAGCGGTCAGCCGGCCGGCGGAGGCGCGCAAAAATCCGAGAAGGAACTGATAAGCGTCTGCGAGCAGATGTTTTCCGGATTTTCCAACCTGCATTCCAAGGGCTGGAACAGATTTCTATACGGCGAGCCGTATCTTGCGCTTGAGATCGCCGTTCATCACATCGGCGAAGAAACGCATTTTTACATCGCCGTTCCCAAAAGCAGTGAAGACATAATAGAAAAACAAATTTTCGGCTACTATCCCACGGCCGATGTTTCCCGCGTGAAGGATTACAATATTTTTAATCCGCAGGGCGCGAGTGCCGGCGCTTATTTAACTTACGCTGTCAATCCTATTCTGCCGTTTAAGACATATCAGAAGCTGGAATCCGATCCTTTGGGCGGGATTCTGACCTCAATGTCAAAGCTTCAGAGCGAGGGCGAGGGGGCCGCTTTACAACTCTTAATCAGGCCAAGCCATGCGGAGAAGCAGAAATCATTTGCCGTAAAAGTAGCACGTGAAATGCAGTCCGGTTATCAATTTAAAGAAGCGTTAAGCCGCGCCCAGCATCCGCCCAAACCTAAGCCCCCTCCGCCGCCGGGGCAAACGCCGGAGCCGGAAAAGCCGAAAGTGGTCACACCGGCCGATGAAGAGGTCATAAAAGCCATTACCGCCAAAGCCGGCAAGCAGAATTTTGACGTTAATGTCCGGCTTATCGCTTCAGCGCCTTCTCCCAGCCGGGCGGAACAGATACTTGCCGATTTTCAGGGCTCTTTCGTCCAGTTCTCGTCTCCCGACATGAACAGCTTGAAAGCGAACAAAGTTACCAGCGGGGCGCTGGCCAAACTGATTTACAATTATTCGTTCCGGCTCTTTGACGACAAGCAAGCGATGACGATGTCAACGGAAGAAATTACCGGTTTGTACCATTTCCCGATAGCAACGACCGCCGCACCCAGAGTTGGATTTCTCAAAGCGAAGTCCTCCGAGCCCCCGCCGAATCTGCCCCCCGAAGGAATTATCATCGGTAAAAACATATTCCGCGGCCAGGAGACATTTGTCCGTATGGGGGATAACGACAGGCGCCGCCATCTCTACGTTATCGGTCAGACGGGTACCGGCAAAACCTCTTTAATGAAAGAGATGATCCGCCAGGACATAGAGAACGGGCGCGGAGTTTGCGTGATTGACCCTCATGGGGAATTTGCCGAACATACTCTTTCAGTCGTGCCTCCGGCGCGCGCCGAAGACGTTATTTATTTTGACCCGGCCGACATTGAACGGCCCCTCGGGTTGAATATGCTGGAAATTGACCCGAGCCACCCGGAACAAAAAACCTTTGTCATTAACGAGCTCCTTTCTATCATTGACAAATTGTACAATCTGAAAGAAACCGGCGGGCCGATGTTTGAAAAGTATTTCAAAAATTCCATTCTCTTGCTTCTGGACGATTACACACACGACATTCCCGTCCTCTCCGATATTTCCAGAGTTTTAGTGAATGACGAATTCAGGATGGATAAATTGAGCCGCGAGACCAATCCGCTGGTCAAGGAATTTTGGGAGCTGGAGGCCGAGAAGGCCGGCGGAGAGGCATCGCTTGCCAACATGGCGCCTTACATTTCTTCCAAAGTTGACACTTTTGTTTCAAATGAATTCTTGAGGCCGATAATAAACCAGAAAAAAAGCGCTTTTAATTTCAGGGAAGTCATTGATGGCGGAAAAATTCTGATAGCCAATTTGTCCAAGGGCAGGATAGGGGATATAAACGCGAATCTGCTCGGCATGCTCATTGTCGGCAAGCTCCTCATGGCCGCCTTGTCGCGGGTTGATATAACTGACGAAAGCCAACGCAGGGACTTTTATCTTTATATGGATGAGTTCCAGAATTTTACCACCGAGAGTATCGCCACTATTTTGTCGGAAGCGAGAAAATACCGCCTTGACCTGATAATCGCCCACCAGTTCATAAAACAGCTCAAAGAAGAGATCCGCAATGCGGTTTTCGGCAATGTCGGGTCAATAGTCGCCTTCCGAATCGGCGCCGAAGACGCGGAATTTATGAAAAACCAGTTTGAGCCGGTGTTCAGTCCGCAAGACCTGATGAATGTGGACAATTTTAACGCTCATGCTAAGCTTCTGATCAACAACCAAACCGTCAGGCCGTTCAATATCAGAACGATCAAGGAAAAAGACGGCTCGCCGGAAATGGTTCAGGCCCTCCGCGAGACGTCCCGCTTAAAGTACGGCCGTCCGAGAGAAGAAGTAGAGGAAGAAATAAGAGCGGGGTATAAGTAAATCCAAAATCCAAAGTTCAAACGTCAAATTAAATCCAAAGTTCAAAATGAATCAAAAAGGTTTTGCAAATATTATTCTAATTGTAGTAGTCGCCATACTCACAGGCATAGTTGGGTATTTTACACTGGTCAAAAAATCACCGCCAATAGTACGGCAAACATCTACGCCAACTCCGACAAAGATTGTAAAAACGGTGACACCAACACCCACACGGACGAAGACACCACTGGACGAAACCGCAAATTGGAAAACCACGATAAACACTAATTTGGGATATTCAATTAAATATCCCGGCGGTTGGAAAGCTGAAACTAACAATTCTGGTACGACGCTAACCAATCTTTCTAAGTCTGAGCAGGTGATAATGATCGAGCTTAATAGTGCAAATGCCAATCCTAATCAGCTTTCAATTACGGAGTGGTTAAAAGCTCAACAATGGCCCGATCCACGACCCATAGAGGCCCAATTTAAGAGCATTGGTACTGTCGGTGGTGTAAGTGCGGTAGAGCAATCACCAACTGGGACTGTGTATTTCACTAAAGGTATGAATGTCTTTGTGGTTAATAACGGTATAGGTTTTGAGAGAAAAGTTGTTGACGAAAAACTTTTTCTTCAGATACTCTCTACTTTCAAATTCACAAGACAATGAAGAATTTTTCATCCAAACTTATCATTCTTAGTGTGGTAGTGATTTTTGCTTTTATTTCGCTTTTTGCTCAAATTTTAACCTTTCGGGAATTAGTGCAAGCGCAAACCTTGTTACCGAGCCCTACTGGCCTGCAAAGTCAATGCAATGCTGCGGGCAATCAAGTAACTCTAGCGTGGAGTGCAGTAAGTGGCGCGGATTACTATTTGCTTAGAGTGAATGATACATCAAACGACAATAGTAGTACTGTCCAGTGGGGTTGGTATGTTCCAAATACTACCGATGTTAATAATGATAATGTTGCTCAAACTACCTACACTGCTACAGTAATCCCTGGTCACAATTATGTCTGGTGGGTTCATAGTCAAGCTGGCTACACTTCCAGTGAGGCGGCCTTTGGAAGTTTTACCTGTAATCCTCTGCCTCCTGCCATTCCTACTAGTTTAAATCATCAGTGCAATGCCCAAGGCAATCAGGTTACTCTGTCTTGGAGTCCAGCAAATAATGCTGAATACTACCTGCTTAGGGTAAATGATACGTCTGACGATAGTAGTAGCACGGCCCAATGGGGTTGGTATAACCCGGGCACCACTGATGTGATCGCTGACCATGTCGCCCAAACTACTTACACAACACCGGTGATTGCTGGACGGAATTATATCTGGTGGGTTCATAGTCGAGCTGGGTATGTTTCTAGCAACCCGGCCTACGGCGGGTTTACTTGCACCGTCCAGCAGACAGGGCCGGCGTTAATAAATGTTAAGGATTATGGCGCTAAGGGGGATGGTGTAACCGACGATGCGCCAGCAATCCAGGGGGTGATAGAGAAGGCAAGCAGCGGCTCTACTGTTTATATTCCGGCCGGAACCTATATGTTCGGCACCAGCGCCGGGTCGCCATCTAATTTCTCCAACGGTCAACCCATGCAAACCGCTTTATGGCTAAAAGCCAGCGGTGTAACCATAAAAGGCGATGGCGCTTCTACAATTTTAAAACTTATGCCGCGCAAAAAAATGAGAATCATCTCTATAACTGGCGACAATAACACCATTGATAGTATTGTTGCTGACGGAAATAAATTCCAGCGTGATGGCACAATTGGATATCCGGGCGGAGATGTGGTTGATGGCTTGATAGTAGGAGAATCTTATCGTAAGAATTTAACTGTACAAAATTGTGAAATACGAAACGGAATAGAAACCGGCGTTGGTTTTTGGCAAAACAGCTACGCCTTAGTCCAAAATTGCTACAATCACGACAATGGCACACTGCAGGCAGGCGGTTCTGGCATAGATCTTTCTGGCGGCGTTGGTAATAAGGCGATTAACAATCGTTTAATCGGCAACACTTACGGGATTTGGTCTTCGTTCGGTAGTAATGGAACCGAAATTCGCAATAATATCATTCAAAATAATGACCGTTTCGGTTTAACTTTGGGCGGGTATGACCAAACTGGAGGCGACAAAAATTTTATTATTGACGGCAATACTATTTCCGGCAATGGCAAGGATGGTTTTCAGGCTGTAGGCATTAATTATGTGCAGGGCGGTACTTTTACCAACAATAAGGTGATAGATAACTGGTTTGATGGCTTTCAAATTTACGATACCGTAATGGGTAAAAACAGCACCAATTGGAACATTGAAAACAATATTTGTTCCAACACGGGGAGCAACAGGAGTCAGATGTTTGGCATCCGCATCATTGGCGCGGCTACAAATATTACCATCAAAAACAACACCTGCCAGAATAACGGCAAGAGTGTAAACGACCAAATTATTATTGACCCCGCGGCGCAGGTTAATAGTGACTGGCGTTCTGTAAATACAATCAGCTATACGGCCGTGCCAACCCCAACCCCAACTCCTACCCCTACCCCAACTCCTACCTCTACCCCCACACCTACTCTTACTCCTACACCTATCCCTGCGCCA
>CAYHMZ010000014.1:0-10229 GCA_964357835.1 uncultured Candidatus Saccharibacteria bacterium | reverse complement strand
GTCAAATTTTTTGAAAAAAGAGGGGAGAGGCATAGCAGGATTTTATAACAGATTTCAGGGTTACACAAATTGCCGCTCCCTCTCCCTAATTTCCCCTCCGATGTTATCGCAGACAAATTATACTCGCTACCCTAGGGGATGGACATCCCCTTCGGCTCCGCTCAATCTGCCGAACAAATCTTGTTATCCATTCCTGCTTCGCGACCAAGAATTTGTTACCGGCAAATTTTCGCTTTGGCTTCGTTAATTTGTGACTGCTCGCCCATATAGGGGAAATTGGGAAGGGGTCGCTATTGGTTTAATCTTTTGCCTAAATGCTTCAACCTAGGGGCGAAGCGTTAAAACCTCTATCCTTGCCGCATAATCTGCGGTTATTTTTGTCCGCCCGTTATTGATATTTGCGGCTAAAAATGGATTATGCCAATTTCAGTTATACACAGTTTTCTGTTGCCCCAGAACAAATAGTCGGGTATAATTAATTTATGGGGAAACGGCTCTCTGGGCTCACAAAAAGGCAAAACGATCTGCTTTTAATGATATACGACTATATCAAAAGCACCGGTTATCCTCCTACATTTGAAGATATGCGAGAGAGTTTGAATGTGCGTTCAAATCAATCCGTTATTGACTTGTTAGCTAAATTGATTCAACAGAACATAATCAAAAAAGGCGAAGGAGCCCGCAATTTGGCTATTCTTCCGTTGGGATATAAGGCGTTAAACAAACCCTCGCTTACCCCGTTCATGGGAGTTACGAGCGCTGGTGTCCCTATGGAGGCGATTGCAATATCTGGCGAATGGCATCCGATTTCCGGGATATATGACGATAAACTTGAGAAATTAAATGAGCAGCTATTCATGTTGCGAGTTTCGGGCGATTCCATGATAAACGCCGGTATTGATAATGGCGACGTGGTTCTAGTCCAGTCAAAAAAGGAGTTTGTTTCGGGAGAAGTGGTTCTTGCGGAAGTAGGCGGCGATTCCACCATCAAACGCTTCATTTCGGAAGACAAACCGCCGTATGTGTATTTGAAGCCGGAGAATCCGAAATATGAAAACATCGTCTTTACGGAAGAGGTGCGATTAAAAGGAAAAGTTATATCAGTTCTTAAAGATGATAATTGGAAATCAGTGAAATAAAATGCCCACAAAAAAACCAAACAGAGCAAAAGAAGTTATTGCCAAAATTTTCCGAGACGCGGAATTGGCATTTGGTTTGAAAGAATTTGAAAAGATACCGATATTTGAAATTCTGTATATTTCCGAGGAAGAAAAAGGGAAATTCTATTTACAAGATAAAAAATCTGGCCAGTCGCGTCTTGTATGGAATGAAGCAAACCAAAAAGGCAAGCCGGAAGAAATCGTCCGCCAGTTGTGGGTTCATAAATTAATATCCGAGTATGGTTATCCGACAGGCCAGATTGAAATTGAACGCAGTGTTCAATTTGGCAGAGAAATACATGCCAAGGCGGCCGATATTGTCATATACAAAAAAGACAAGATCACGCCTCACATAATTTTTGAGATCAAAGCGCCGACGGAGAAAAAAGGCATTGAACAACTCAAAAGCTACATTTCCGCCGAAGGCGCAGAAATCGGCGTCTGGTCCAACGGCAACGAACGTGTGATACTCTATCGCCCGTACCCTCGCGAATTTGACGATTCTCTCTCTGATATTCCGCGTTTCAATCAAACTATTGATGATTTGTTTGAAATGAAACGAAAATGGTCGGAGCTTACTCCGCAATTTGATTTTACGCATATCATCAAGCGCATGGAAGAATTGGCGCTTGCTGGTTCGGGCGCCAATGTTTTTGAAGAGATTTTTAAAATTATCTACGCCAAACTCTACGATGAAAAGATGGCACGTGAGCAAAGAGAAAACGAAGAAGTGTTATTTAAAAAATATCGCGACCCTGACAAAACATACCAGGTCATCAATGATGAACTTTTCAGAAAAGCAATCAAAGAATGGCCGGACACTTTTGAACCGACTGACAAAATCCGATTATCGCCGGATCGGCTGAATGTCTGCGTGGGATTTTTAGAAGGAATGCGGCTGTTTGAAACTGGTCAAGGAGAATACGAGCTAATAGACGCTTCTTTTGAGTATTTAATTACCGAAGTATCGCGAGGAAACAAGGGTCAGTATTTTACTCCACGCCACGTTGTCGGGATGTGTGTTGAAATGCTTAGTCCTAAAGCGGAAGAATATGTTATAGACCCGGCATGCGGCTCCGGCGGGTTTTTACTCCACTCTATGTATCATGTGTGGGAAAATATGAAAACAGAAGCGGCTCGAAAAAGTTATGCCAACAAATATGTTTTCGGTTTAGATTTTGACGAAAATATGCGCAGAATTTCACAGGCGTTAATGTTGATTGCTGGAGACGGTAAGCACCACATTTTCAAGCGCGATTCCCTGGATGCTCGAGATTGGCAGAGACCGGAAAGCGAAGATGCGCGAGTGAATTTGAAGCCACTGCTTTTTAAATCTGATAATCCGGCTGATGAGCGGGAAAATCAAAAAACTTATCGCTACTTGACTTTTGACGTTCTGCTCACAAATCCTCCTTTTGCTGGAGAAAATCCAGAGCAGGGGTTATTGAGACAATACGCTCTCGCAAAAAAAGAAGGCGGAAAATTGAAAAATAATGTTGAGCGGCATATTCTATTCATTGAGCGGACACTTGATATGCTCCGGCCCGGTGGCCGAATGGCAATAGTTTTGCCGCAAGGCGTACTCAACAATACAAACATGGAATATGTCCGCGAATATCTATTTGATAAAGCCAGAATTCTCGCGGTTGTCGGTTTGCATGGCAATACTTTCAAGCCTCACACTGGCACTAAAACTAGCGTGCTATTTCTCCAAAAATGGGGCGAGGAAAATAAACCGCAAAAAAACTACTCGATTTTTATGGCTGTTTCCAAAAAAGGAGGCAAGGATAACTCCGGCGATTATATTTATAAAAAGGATGCCGCCGGAAATTATGTCCACGACACCAAAGGCCGCAAAGTCCTTGACCATGACTTAGACGAAATCACCGACGGATTTTTGAAGTTCGCAAAAGAGCAGAAATTTAATTTTTGAAATGAAAAAGGGCCATCGTCCTAACGGTCGACGCCCCTTCTCGATACTGTATTTCCAATATTCCACACTAATTTATAAAGAAATCAAGAATTGTCCACAAGTAAAAAATATCCCAACTAATTATGAAAGAATTAATTGTTTATATTATCAAAAACTTAATAACTCCGCTTTTAGTCCTTTTTGTGGGAACACATTTATGGAATTGGTTTTTGGAAAAAAAGAGAGAAAAGCGAGAAAGATACTTAAAACTATATGGCCAACTAGCTTTATATTCTGCGTTTATCCATATCATAAAAAAGAATACCGACGAAATATTGGAAAAATCGAAAATTGCTAATCAAAATTTAAAATCAGAGACACCGGAACATTATAGAAATATATTTGGTAAAAAAATTAATGAAGAAATGAAACTAACGAACTCATTAGTTAGACAGTGGTGGCAATACGTAGAAAAATACAGAGAAGCTTTTGAATCTAATCCGCAATACGTTAAGAAAGAAGATATGCCATTAGTGGAAGAATTTATTGACGGTTATATTAAACGGGGTTTGATTGGAAAAGAAAGCACAAGCGAAGCTATCCCGTATTTAATAATTGAAACCGACAGTTATAAAGAATATTCTGAAAAAATTCTAAATGCCGTGAAGAAGTTGACAGATAGATTTAGAATTAAAAAATGATTACTTGCTCAATCATCCAAAAATCACAACTCGAGGGCGCGCTACGGCTAGATGCGGAATATTATCAGCCGGAGTATTTAAGAGCGAGCGAAAAACTTCAATTAAGCCCCGCACTCGATGACATTTCAAAGAAGATTACCGACTTCGGTGCATATTCGCAGATGAATTTTGTTGAGTACGAAAAAACAGGAGTCCGTTTTCTTAGAAATCAGGACGTGGGCGAAGTTTTTATTGATGACAGCGAGCAAATCTTTATCTCTGAGGAGACGTATGTAAGGCTAAGTCTCAAATTAGAGGAATACGACATCGTCACGCCAAGAGTAGGAACACTTGGAAATGCCGCGGTTCTTTTCAAACAATACTTACCCGCAAGCGCGAATCAAAATCTCGCACAAATCAAACCAGATATTGCGATTGTTGACCCCGTATACCTTTCGGTTTTCTTAAGCAGTAGATATGGACGCCTTCAGTTTGATCGGCTTGCGACTGGAAATGTTCAACTGTGGCTGAATCTGTCGCAAATTAAATCGATTAAGGTGTTTTTACCGCCGCTTGAAGTTCAAAAATCAATAGCAAAATTTGCACTGGAAGCATTAGGGGAAAAAGACAACTCAAAATCTCTCTACTCCCAAGCGGAAAATTTGCTTTTGGAGAAGTTGGGGTTAAAGGATTTTGAATCGGAAAATGAATTGTGGAGTGTGGTAAACTTGTCTGAAGCTAAAAAGGCGAATCGTATTGACGCGGAATACTTTCAGCCGAAATACCAGAAAATCCTATCTCTAATTCGCGCGAATAGCGGAACGATGCTCGGCGAGCTCGCGACGATTAAAAAAGGCTTTGAGCCGGGTAGCGAAGTATATCAAGAGGATGGCAAATTGTTTATCCGCGTTAGCAGCCTTTCAAAAAACGGTATTACAGATAAAGATCAAAAGTATTTAAGCGACGATTTGTATCAAAAACTAAGAAAGGATTACGAACCAAAAATTGGCGAGATTTTGCTTACCAAAGACGCAACGCCGGGTATCGCCTATGTCATTAAAGAACCGATTGAAGGAATTATTTCCGGCGGCATTTTGCGTCTCAAGCCCAAAGAAGATGTTGATGCGGAATATCTATCTCTTTATATAAATTCCATTGTGGGCCAAATGCAAGCAGAGCGAGATGCCGGCGGTTCCATTATTGCGCATTGGAAGCCCGACCAGATTAAAGAGATTATAGTGCCAGTTTTGCCCAAGTCCACCCAGCAAAAAATCGCCGAGTTGGTCCAAAAATCCCACGAAGCCCGCAAAAAAGCCAAGCGACTGCTTGAAGAAGCAAAACATAAGGTCGAGGAATTAATAGAGAAAGGAGGTAATTAAAAATAGCAAAAGTAACAAAAAGCTTTATAAAAAAGCAGAGAGACCCGGAAAAAATTAAAAGTGTGATAATTAGAAAAGGGCATCCTTCCGGCAAATTACCCAAAGGAAAAGAGCTTCATCATGTAAAACCTGTTACTGAGGGCGGATTAACAACGCCTAAAAACACTAGAATTATTTCTGCTGGCAAGCATAAGCAGATACATAAAAACCGGGCAAAAAGGGGGAAAATATAAATTTTAATCTTATGAACTCATTGCGGTAAATGCTTCAATCTAGGGATGAAGCATTAAGTATCTTTTGGAACTTCTGCGCGAAGCCCCCATCGCTTTTTGCGTCTTGGCGGCTGGGTAGGTAACCCCAGTAGCAGAAGCGTAGCTTCGCTACGGGGCTAGTCGGCAGATAATAAAGAAAACTAGGTATTGCCCCTGCGCTGTTGCCCTAAAAACCCCTGATTTTTC
The DNA here is from genome assembly GCA_964357835.1 of uncultured Candidatus Saccharibacteria bacterium. Taxonomy (GTDB): domain Bacteria; phylum Patescibacteriota; class Minisyncoccia; order 2-02-FULL-40-12; family IGHO2-01-FULL-4-A; genus CAIUCV01. The sequence continues at coordinate 4,640 of CAYHMZ010000014.1, read as the reverse complement.
AAGGTTTTTCTGGGCCTTGACTTTTGCATCTAGATTATGGTATAACTAAGACATAGGAGGATTGAAATGGGGACTGTTCTTTTTACAATTGTCCTTCTGACCAACCTTGTTTCGGTGCTCTGGGGTCTGCAAACCCTGGACACGAAACAGGGCCCCATCCGACTTCTCGGGTGGGCAGCGGTGGTAGTGGGATTGTCAGTCCTGCTACTCTGCTGTGGCGTGATCCTTTTGGCGGGTCTCTGATGCCCGCCGTACGTCGTAGGATTGCAGGTTCAACCCCTGCCCCGCGGCGTTTTTTATTTTTAACTGAGCGAGCCAATCCCCCTCCCGAAATCATCGAGGAAGAATCTGGTAACAAATGGGTATCCTCTGCCTTTGGCAGAGGTAAATAGCGAGTAGCGGAAAGCGGAGTCCCGCAAACCCGAAGCCCTGAAAGGGACAACCCCGAGTAGTATCTCGGGGTTGTGGTTGAGGGAAAGCTCCGAAGGATTCCGCGTTACGAGCTATCCCATTTGTCAGATTCTGTATCAATATTGAGGGAGGGGGTTGGCGAGCGTCTATTCTTCGGGTGTCTCCACTTTTGCCACCGCCTGGTATCCCGTCCCCGCCGGAATCAGCCGGCCGATGATGACGTTTTCTTTCAAGCCCCGCAGAGTGTCTTCTTTTCCGGCAACAGCCGCGTCAATCAGAACTCGCGCGGTTTCCTGGAACGAAGCGGCCGACAGGAAGCTCTCGGTTGAAAGCGCCACTTTCGTTATGCCAAGCAACAATTGGCTGAAGGCCGCGGGTTTTCCACCCTCATTTTTAATCGCTTCATTGGCTTCAAGAACGGTGCGTTTTTCCACGATGTCGCCGGGCAGAAGATCGGTGTCTCCGGAATCATCAATCCTGACGCGAGAAAACATTTGTTTGACGATCAGTTCAACATGCTTATCGTTTATTCCTTCGCCGGTCGCGAAGTATATGCTTTGAACCTCTCGGATAATATAACGGGCTACGGTTTCAACACTGCCCGAGGTGTGGAACAATTCTTTCAAATCAACATGACCGTCGGAAAGCTGTTGGCCTACCGTGACCAGATCCCCGGCCTTTGTTTGAGAAACGCTACCGGGCAAAGTCAGATATTCCTTTTCTTCTCCTTTGTCAGTCATTATTTTAATCAAACTTTGCCGGCCTTTTTCTTCAACGGAAACAATTTGACCGTCAACATCCGAAATTATCGCTTTGACTGTCGGCGGTCTGGCTTCAAATATTTCCTGAACGCGCGGCAAGCCCATGGTGATATCTCCAACGCTGGCCACGCCTCCGGTATGGAAGGTTCTCATTGTCAGCTGAGTTCCCGGTTCGCCGATAGCTTGCGCTGTAACTATGCCTACGGCCTGTCCGATATCAATCAGTTTATTTTTTGATAGATCGTGCCCGTAGCACATGCGGCATACGCCATCCTTTGTTTTGCAGGCTATCAGTGATCTTATTCTGACGGTTTCCGGCCCCGCGTGTTCAATTTTTATTGAAGTTTCCCTGTCTATGAGCTGATTTTTCTTGGCAATAATATTGCCGTCTTTGTCTTTAAGTTCTTCCAACACCATCCGTCCATAAAGACGTTTACCAATGCTTTCACCGCTTGCCTTGCCGTCGGAGGCATAAAGAGTAAGGCCGATTTTGTCTTTGCAATCCTCTTCCTTTATTACGACATCCTGGGCGACATCAACCAAACGGCGGGTAAGATAGCCGGCGGTGGCGGTCTTCAAAGCCGTGTCCACCAAACCTTTTCTTGCTCCATGGGTGGAAATGAAATATTCCAATACATTAAGGCCGAGCTTGAAGCAGCTTTTCACGGGCATTTCTATAAGTTCTCCGTCCGGCTTGACCATCAAACCGCGCATGCCGGCTAATTGGTTGACCGTGCCCCAGTTACCTCTGGCCTTTGAATCCACCATCAGAAATACGGGGTCATTCTCCGCAAACTGCTCGCTTACCATTTTTTCCAGTTTTGATTTTGCGATAGTCCAGACCTCAATCGCCTTTGACCGTCTTTCATATTCGGTGAGCAACCCCTGTTCGTAAAGCGACTCGTTTTCTTCAATAACGGCTTCAGCTTTTGATACGAGCTCGGCTTTTGCGGCCGGTATTCTCAAGTCATCCATACCCCAGGATACTCCCGAGACCGTGGCGTAATGAAATCCGTATTCTTTGATAATATCCAAAAATTCAACGGTGCGTTCTTCGCCGTACTTGTGAAGAATATTGGCTTCAATGTTGCGCAAATCAGTCTGGTTCAGAGTTCTATTAATAAAAGGATAATCTTCAGGCAGGGCGCGATTAAATATCGCCCTTCCTATGGATGATTCTGTCGGCTTGCCGCCTGTTTTATTTTCTAATCCTTGAATTTCATTTTTTGATAAAACAATTTTTATTTTGGCCCGCAGGTCAATTAAACCGTAATCATAAGCAAGCATTGCCTCCGATTCGGAAGAGAATATTTTTCCTTCACCAATCGCTCCTTTGGCAATACTGGTCATATAATAACAACCGAAGGTGATGTCTCTGGTGGCAATGGCCACCGGTTCGCCTGTCGCTGGTTTCAAAATGCCATGAGTTGAAAGCATCAGTTCGCGCGCCTCTTTTTGGGCCTCCGTCGTAAGAGGCAGATGGACGGCCATCTGGTCGCCGTCAAAGTCGGCATTGAATGCGCGCGTCGGGAGAGCCGGAATTTTTATCGCCTTTCCTTCTATCAACACGGGCTTGAACGCCTGCACTGACAATCTGTGAAGTGTCGGCGCGCGGTTTAACAGCACCAGTTTGTCTTTGATAGCGTATTCAAGAGCTTCCCAGACTTCGGGCGCTTCCTGTTCTATTAAATAATTAGCCGAGCGGATGTTGTGGGCGAGGCCCTTGGCCTTGAGATAGCCGATTATAAACGGTTTGAACAACTCAAGGGCCATATATTTGGGCAATCCGCATTCTCCTAATTTCAAGCTGGGGCCTATGACAATGACGCTTCGTCCGGAATAATCAACACGTTTGCCGAGCAAGTTCTGCCTAAAGCGTCCCTGTTTTCCTTTCAGCATGTCGGCCAGCGACTTTAAGGCGCGCTTTTGGCCGGTTGACGCCGAAACAAGAGTTTGGCCGCGCCGCATTGTGTTGTCAATCAAAGCGTCCACGGCTTCCTGCAGCATTCTTTTTTCGTTTTTAGTGATAACCTCGGGCGCGTGCAATTCTATCAGGTGCTTTAAGCGGTTATTTCTGTTGATAACCCGGCGGTAAAGGTCGTTTAAATCGGAGGTCGCATAACGGCCGCCATCTAATTGAACCATAGGACGCAAAAGGGGAGGTATGACCGGCAGAACCGTCATAATCATCCACTCGGGACGGATGTTGTTACGCAGCATTTTTTTGAAGATTTTCAGCCGGCGCAGAATTTTCTTTTCCGTTACGGGATTATCCGTATCCAGCAGATCCTCCTCGCCTTTTTTGATCTCTTCTTCCAAGTCAATTTCTTCCAGCAGTTTTTTAACCGCCTCCGCCCCCATGTCTGCTTCAAAGGTTTCGCCGTATTTAAGAGACAGGTCTCGAAACTCAAGCTCGGAAAGTATCTGATATTTTTTAAGATTTTTCAGATTCTCTTTTTCTTTCTCGCGCTGTTCCCGTATTCTTTCCCGTTCCGTTTCCTGGGCCGCGCCTTTCAGCAATGAACGCAGTTCCGACTCCATTTTCTTCATTGCCTCGGTTTTCAGATCCTCGTTCACGCGCATTACGATATAGCTGGCAAAGTAAACCACTCTCTCAAGGTCGGGCAGAGAAACGTCAAGGACGGTTGCAATACGGGATGGGGCGCCGCGCAGGAACCAGATATGAGCCACTGGACTCGCAAGCTTAATGTGGCCCATACGCTCGCGGCGGACGATGGACCTCGTTACTTCAACGCCGCAACGGTCGCAGATGATACCCTTGTATCTTATCGTTCTGAATTTTCCGCAATAACATTCCCAGTCTTTCGTCGGCCCAAAAATGGACTCTGAAAAAAGTCCTTCTTTTTCCGGTTTCTGGGTGCGGTAATTGATCGTTTCCGGTTTGGTTACTTCCCCGTAAGACCACTGCAATATCTCTTCGGGAGAAGCGACCCTAAGTTTTAAGGCGGAAAAATCCATCCCGTACGAAGTAGCTGCTGCGTCCCGTACGAAGTCCGAAATTTTATTTCGGCAGAAACCATAGGTTTCTTACTTCGTTCGGGACTGCGCAGTCATAAGTATAAGTTATGTGCGCGGAATTACTGTGTTATTTTATCTTTAATACCCCGATAGTTTCGCCCGCTAGGGCTACTTCGTTCGGGATCCATATCCTTATAATTCTTTTAGCTCTATATTAAGTCCCAATCCTTTTATTTCCGACAGCAAAACTTTAAATGACTCCGGCAAATGCGGCGCTCTTATCTCTTCGCCCTCCACTATTGATTCGTAAGTTTTAGCCCTGCCTTGAACGTCATCCGATTTGATCGTCAGCATTTCCTGCAGAGTGTATGCGGCGCCGTAACCCTCCAAAGCCAAGACCTCCATTTCGCCGACCCTTTGGCCGCCAAACTGGGCCTTGCCGCCCAGCGGCTGCTGGGTGATCAGGGAATAGCGGCCGATGGAGCGCAT
>CAYHMZ010000013.1:6302-10433 GCA_964357835.1 uncultured Candidatus Saccharibacteria bacterium | reverse complement strand
AAAGAAAAACTAGAAAGTATCAGACATTCATTGGCTCACCTTCTGGCGGCGGCGGTTTTGGAATTGTGGCCGGATGCGAAGCCGACCATCGGGCCCGTTATTGAAAACGGGTTTTATTATGACTTCGATTTTAGCGATGCCAATATGCGAATACATGCGAATGATGCGAATGTAATTAGCGAGAAAGATCTGCCGAAGATTGAAGAAAAAATGCGGGAGATTCTGAAGAGCTGGGATAAATTTGAGGAAATTGAAGAAGACGAAAAATCAGCTCGCAAAAGATTCAAAGGGAATCCGTACAAAGAGGAACTTGTTGAGGAATTAATTAAAAACGGCGAAAAGATAACTTCGTATAAGTCAGGAAACTTTGTAGATCTCTGCCGCGGTGGTCACGTCAAAAGCGCGAAAAACATTGACCCGAAATCTTTCAAGCTTGCTTCGCTTGCCGGTGCCTATTGGCGCGGCAGCGAAAAGAATAAAATGCTTACCCGCATTTACGGGACCGCTTTTGAGACCCAAAAGGAGCTGGAGAAATACCTGTGGCAACTTGAAGAAGCCAAAAAGAGAGATCATCGGGTTTTGGGGAGGGAGCTGGACTTATTCAGTGTTTCCGATGACGTGGGGTCGGGGCTGATTTTGTGGCATCCCAAAGGCGCCATGATGCGCGTCATTATTGAGGATTTCAGTACGCGAGAACATTTGAAGAATGGCTATGAGTGGGTTTTCTCTCCTCATATCGGCCGGGCGCGTTTGTGGGAAATATCAGGGCATCTCGGATTTTACAAGGAGAATATGTATTCACCGATGGACATTGAGGGCGAGGATTATTACATAAAACCGATGAACTGCCCCTTTCACATTCAGGTTTATAAAAATCAAATACGTTCTTACCGTAATTTGCCGAAGCGCTACGCGGAATTCGGGACGGTGTACCGTTATGAACTTAGCGGGGTGCTTCACGGCCTTACCCGCGTCAGGGGATTTACCCAAGACGATGCTCATATCTTTTGCCGTCCCGATCAAGTTGAAGCTGAAATCGGCAAGGCACTGAATTTTTCCCTGTTTATACTAAAATCGTTCGGCTTGAAAGATTTTAAGGCCTACATATCCACTAAGCCGGAAAAATATGTTGGCACCGGTAAGGACTGGGAAATGGCTACCAAGGTGCTGACGCGCGCAGTGAAAGCGGAAGGGCTAGACTATGAAATAGATGAGGGGGGAGGTGTTTTCTACGGCCCCAAGATAGATTTGAAGGTAAATGATGCGCTTGGCCGCGAGTGGCAGCTTTCAACGATTCAATTTGATTTTAATCTTCCCGAGAGATTTGGGCTTGAGTATATAGATGAAAAAGGCAAACCGCGAAAGCCCCTTATGGTTCATCGCGCCCTCTTGGGCAGTTTTGAAAGATTCTTCGGGGTTTTGATTGAACATTATGCCGGCGCTTTCCCATTGTGGCTATCCCCTGTTCAGGTGGTTGTAGCTCCAATTTCCGACAAACAGTTAAAATATGCCGCTGAATTTTGCGAGAAATTGAAAGGGGAAAACATCCGATGTGAACTTTACGATCAAAACGAAACCATTGGTAAAAAAATCCGCGAAGCGGAACTGCAGAAAGTGCCGTATATTGTCGTAATTGGCCAGAAAGAAGTTGATGCCGAGGCGGTTGCTGTTCGCAAACGAAGCCAAGGCGATTTAGGCCAAATGAAAATTGAAGAATTTGTCGAAAAAATCAAGGAGGAAATTATTGATAAAAAATAATTTTTAAGGTAAAAATATTGAGCCACTTAAAATGGCTTTTTATTCATGAATAAACCCCAGATCATTGTTATCGTCGGGCCGACGGCTTCGGGGAAGTCGGTTTTGGCCGTTGAAATTGCCAAAAGGTTCAACGGAGAAATCGTTTCTGCCGATTCAAGGCAGGTTTATCGCGGCATGGACATAGGAACCGGCAAAATAACCAAAAAAGAAACGGCTGGCATCCCCCACCATCTTTTGGACGTCGCTTCGCCTAAAAGAGATTTTAATGTTTCGCATTTCAAAAGACGCGCCGAAAAGAAAATAAAAGAAATAATCGCGCGAGGTCATGTGCCAATTCTTGTCGGCGGGACGGGGCTTTACATTGACGCCATAGTGAAAAATCTGGAGTTCCCCAAGGTGAAAGGAAACAAAAATCTGCGCGCGCGGTTGGAAAGGGAAATCAAGAAATACGGGTTGGATTATGTCTTCAAAAAACTCGTTGATCTGGATCCTGAAGCGGCCTATATCGTTGACCCTAGAAATCCCCGCAGGGTCATCAGGGCCCTGGAAGTTGCCTTGACTTCGGGAAGACCGTTTTCGGCCCAGAGGAAAATCGGCGAGCCGCTTTATGACATTTTGGAAATCGGAATTAGCGTGCCGCCGGAGAAATTGAAAGAAAGGATTACCGGACGGACTAGGCAAATGTTTGAAGACGGGCTGGTTGATGAGGTGAGCAGTTTGATAAAAAAATACGGTTCAAACTGCAAGCCGTTTGACGCAATCGGCTATCGGGAGGTCATTGATTATCTAGAAAGGAAAATCAGTTTGGCCAAAGCGGTTGAGCAGATGAAAAAAAACACCTGGCATTACGCCAGGCGTCAGATGGCTTGGTTTAAGAGAAACGAAAATATAAAGTGGGTTAAAAATTACAAAGGGGCCGAGCTTCTGCTTAGGGATTTTCTTTAACCGTTATTTAGTGCCGGCCTTCTAAGCGCTTCTGCAGTTCTGCAACTCTTCGTATCTTTTCTTCGGTCCAATTCTCGCCGCTCGCTATTTGTTCTCGTGTTAGTCGTAGGTATTCGGCGTGCTCTTCCAAACTTAAAGCGAGGGGCTTATTAGAAGCTTTTTCAAGAGCAGTTAATTCGAGAAGGTGCGTTCTGTCTCTGTCTGTGAACTCACCTTCTATTTGTTTTTTTCGCAGAGTTCGCAGTTCTTGTTGTTGGGCTGGGCCAAATTCCCTTGGTTGTGCCCCCTCTTTTTTTATGTCATTCATTTCAATTTTTGCTCAAGCAACTGGCCGACAACCTGCGGATTCGCCTTGCCGCGGGTTAGAGCTATTGCCTGGCCGGTTACGCATTTCCTTTCGGAAGTGGTTTGACGTCGAAGGACAACGATTCTTTTAACCCCTCTGCATATAGATTAACTCTATATTTCCCGTAGCTTTCGAGTTTTAGATTTACAATGTTATGGATAATATTAACAACCCCACTTTCCCCGGCAATTGCGGGTTTAATATTTGGATTTTGCGCCGAGTCAATTATTTTTTTGCCAGAAGGGTCTTCTATGTCAAAACCGTGATTCAGTTGTTTTTTTGGTGTGCCCTTAACTACAAAAACAAGAGTCATTTTAGGGTGAGTGGCTGGTATCAGAGGAGCGTAAATTTCATCAAAGATGCCTATGATATTTAGTTTACCGGCTTGATCGGCAAAGGCATTATCGCAGATTGTTTTTAATAATATTTCCATAGCATTACCCTAACATAGGGAACTGTTTTAAACAACCTGTTTATTTTTCTAGTTTGTCTAGAAGAAGCTTGTTTATAACTTCGGGGTTGGCCCTGCCCTTAGTTTCTTTCATTACCCGACCGATTAGGTATTTGAGGACTTCAGCCTTCCCCCTCCTATAATCTTCCACCGCTTTTAGATTTTTGGCAATGACTTCGTCCGCGGCCCTGCCGATCTCCTCAATATCCGAGGTCTGCCCGAGATTTTTTTCTTTGACGATTTGGCTCGGATGCAGGCCGGTTTCGGCCATCTCTTTCAGGACGAGTTTTGCGTTTGTTGATGATAATTCCTCATGAAAAATCATAACCATCAATTCGGCGAACGCTTCCGGCGTAATTTTAATGCCTTCAAGCTCGTTTATTTCCATCCCCTGCATATTTAAAAGCGGCGGGAATTCGGTAATCATATAATTGGCCGCAAGGGCATAAAGTTTTTGCTGATGTTCGGCGCCCGGTCTTTCTAGATGCCCCAGCTTGTCCCAAGAATCCAGTTCGCTTGCCACATTTTCATAATAATTACCGAAATTTTTGGCGATGGTGAAAATCTCAATCTGGGCGTCAGTCAAGCCGTATTCTTTTTTAAATCTTTCTCTTCGTTGGGCCGGCAATTC
>CAYHMZ010000013.1:0-6202 GCA_964357835.1 uncultured Candidatus Saccharibacteria bacterium | reverse complement strand
AAGTTTTTCCGTCTGTCTTTTGATTTCAAAATCGGTAGCCGCCGAGGCCGCTTTGACGGAGTTGATGTTTTTGATTTCAACTTTCGTTCCCAGTTCTTTTGCACCAGTCTTTTTTACGGAAATGTTAACTTCAACGCGCATCTGCCCTTTTTCCATGTCAGCATCAGACGCGTCCAAATAACGCAGGATCAGCTGTAATTCTTTGGCAAATTTTTCTATTTCTTTGCCCGATTTCAAATCGGGTCTGGTAACAAGCTCCATTAACGGAATGCCGGCGCGGTTAAAATCAACCAGCGTATATTTCTCACCCTCAGGGTGCAATAATCTTCCAGTATCTTCCTCAAGATGAATCCTCTCAAGGTTTATCTTTTTGCCGTCCCCTATTTCTAACCATCCGCCCCTGCATAACGGCAGGTCATATTGGGAAATCTGATAGCCCTTGGGCAAGTCGGGATAGAAATAGTTCTTGCGGTCAAATTTTGAGAATTCAGCAATCTCGGATTTAAGAGCCAAGCCGACTTTTAGCAGTCTTTCCACCGCTTCTTTGTTGATCGCAGGCAAAGTCCCCGGGTGGCCCATGCAAATCGGACAGACATTAAAATTAGGATGTTTTTCATCCGGGTCGTTCAAACAATCACAAAACATCTTGGTCTTGGTCTTCAACTCCACGTGAATCTCCAATCCAATTGTAGGTTCATATTCCATCAGTTAAAATTTAGCACGATTTTTCAAAAGAAAAAAGCCCGTTTGGGCTTCATCGGGTTAGCAAGTTTGCATCTGTATCTGTAAAGGATATCACGCGAATATGGCCGTCTAAAATCGGAAACCTCTTTATTAGTTGTTCATACATTTGGCAGACAACCTCGCGGTATGAAAAATGCCCCTGCGGCTTTGAGCGTAGTTCAATCATGTAAGCGGCTTGGGCAAGATGCATTTTATACAACGTTGCCGAGCGGTAACCGAAGGGGATGAGATAGTCGGCATCTACTCCGACCTCGCGGCGCAATCCGCGAACCGTTCTTCCCGCTTGGGCCATGCCGGAATTGTAAACTTCGGCAAGCCCCATTTCTGAAATCAAAGGCGGAACGTCCCAGCCGCGTTCCGTGCTAATCTCTTGGTGGATTTGAATGCAATTCCGGTGCCGATGCAAGTCGCGTTCCCCGCCACGGTCCATTACAACATCAAATTGTATTTTGCAGCCAGCGGCGAATGCCCGTGGCAGCGGGTCATGGACTCCGCGATGCGAAAGCGCCAATTCAATTATTCTCCTCTTTTCTTTTTTATCCATGGAATGCACCAAACTTACGATCTCGTGATACGGATAGTGGGAGGCCTCATAAAGGAGGGTTGAAACGATCTCGTCCTCCAGGCGCATGAAAGGAGCAAGTCTGACATATCGCTGTTCCGGTTTTACCGCGAATCTGGAGGCAAGATACCTCATTTCTCTCCGCATGTCATTTCGCAGAGCTATTTGGAATGGATTGGGAGCCGTATATTTCACGAGCGTCGGGGAAACCGGCGGTTCGTCTTTTCCTTCCGGACAAAACGGCCTTCCGATGCAGGCCTCTTTCATTTTTTGTCCTAGTTCTTGAAGTTCAGGATATTCGGACGACATCAAGCGGGAAATCTGTCCTTCAAGCGTTCTCGCACTGGTGATCTGGCCGACGCTGGTGAGCATGCCGTTGAAAAGCCAGTAACGCGCGACGTCAAATGCACGGGCTCTAAGCGTGCGTTCGTAGGCATCCTGTTGCATGTCTGCCGGTTTTTCTATTTTTTTGACCAGCCGCTCAAAACTTTTGTCCGAGAAGAATCTATATTGTTCAAGCAAGAAATCGGCACCCTCTGCATACACAGATTTAAGAGGTGTTTCCCGAACCGAAGCAGGAACGTAATAGCCGCTCTCACCGAAGTTCTGGAACCTGGTTGAGCGTTCCGAACCGTCCCAGAGTTGCTCGTCTTCAAGTATAAAGGCAGCAATTTGGGAAACGTTTTCCGCGGCTAACGGCACATGGGCGCTATCGGCAATGGATCTGTGGCCAAACTGGAAATAAAAATCTTCCAGGAATCTACTGCTTTTTTCGGCTGTAATCGTTTGAATACTTTGTTTGATTGACAGTGGCGAACGTGAATATTTAGCGAAAGCATATGCAAGCACCTCGGGCGGCCAACCAGCCAGAGCAGTTACTTCTGCCATGCCATTCTCCTTATTGTTAAAGTTCAGAGCTATTTGAGTTTATCAAAGATCTGCACCTGCGTCCATGTTCAAAACAAAAGCCCCACTTCGCGGACGGGGCTCTTAATGGACCAGCGACTTGGCCTTTTTCTCGCCTACAGTTGCACATACCGGATGTTAATCCCGGCCTCGCGGAGAATGGCAATACCATTAGTGGGGTAAATACCTTCTAGCATTACCACTGTCTCAATGCCGGTGCCGGCGATTATTTTAGCACAAACCTCACAGGGCTCGGTATTTACATATATGGTAGCTCCGCTGGTATTTCCTCCGCCGCTTCGGGCTAAATTGGTCAATGCCCACCACTCGGCATGCATGGCGCGGCAAGTTTCAATTTTGGTACCGGAAGGGATTCCCAATTCCTCTCTCAAACACCCGACTTCCATGCATTTTGGCGAACCGGGGTACTGGTCATTAAAACCTTGGGCGATAATATTGTCGTCTTTGACAATAATACATCCGAATTTTCGGGTCTGACCGGCCAAGTTTCCCTCAGCGTCTCGCTCATACTCCCCATCAATCTTTCTTACCCCCCGTACACAAACTGACCGCTCGGCAGCCGCTAAAACTACCTTCATATAGTATCTATCTATTTTTCTGACCTGCTCGTCGTATTCCTTAGTGCCCAATCCAGCACCAAAGAGACCAGTTGAACCAAATCCACCAGAACCCCTTCTGGTTGCGGGCAGTTCTTCTGCTTGTTCAAGTACTGGAACTTCCACCCTAGAAAAAATCAATTGGGCAACCCTCATGTTTCTCTCCACCCGAAATGGTTTTGTGCCGCGATTTCTTAACAACACGCCGGCTTCTCCGCGAAAGTCGGGGTCAATAGTGCCGGGCGAATTTGAAAGCTCAACATCATACTTTGTTGCAATTCCGGAACGTGGCCGAACCTCGGCCTGAAATGGCCAAGGAACCGCCAGCTGGACCCCGATGCCGATAAGAATGCTTTCTCCTGCCGGAATTTCCACCGGAAAATCCCCGGCAACCTCTTTTGTGATTTTATTCAGCACCCGGGAGGCAAAAACGTCATAACCGATAGCGCCATCTGACGCCCGAATAGGAATTTGGGCATCTTCCCGGATCTTTTTGACCTTGATATTCATCTTCGTTATCCTCCCTTAGCCCAGATTGTAAATGAGCACTCCAAAAAGATAGCAAGAATTATAGGCAAGAGCAAGGCCAAACAAAAACCCCGTTTTGCGGGGTTAAAGTACTGAACCGAGTTTAGATTTTATAACTGCAAGAGCAATCGGCAGGATTTCGTTGAAAATCGCCTCCGGCGACCTCTCGGCGTTTATAACTACCATCTCGCCCATATCATCTCTCCGGGAAATCTCCAGGTAATTTTTTCTTACCCGTTCCAATTTGTCCTTCTTTTCAAAATATTGCGGGACGTCTCGGTTTTTTGCCATCCTTCTTAGGGCCTCTTCGGGTGATATGTTGAATATGAAGGTAAGATCCGGCCATATCATGTTTGGCCCTATGACTTGTCTATGGAGTTCAATAAGATACTCGGCGGGTCTGTCCAGCATGCCGAAAGCTATTGTTGAATGAGCGTATCGTTCCACCAATTCAATACAACCCGTTTCCAGCGCCGGCCTTAAAAAACAAATAATGCTCTGGGCCCGGTCTATAACAAACATCCGTTGAAATTCAAGGGGTGCAGGCGGCCCAATCCCGTGTTTAAGGATTTGTCTTATCCTCTGTCCTATCAAACTTGATTGGTCGTTGGGTTCGCTGTAAAAACAAACTTGGTAATTCCGATCTTCCAGCCATCCCCTTATCTTGTGTAATTGTGTTAATTTCCCGCATCGGTCAATGCCCTCAAATACAATAAAACAGCCCGGATGCGGATTGGGAATCATCGGTTTTCCTCCTTGTCAAATAACTAAAAACCCCGCCTCTGAAATTATCATTGACGGAGGATAATTTCAAGGGCGGGGTAAGCAGCCTGAAACCCTGTTTTATTTTACCTCAATGCCCATTGATCTTGCCGTCCCCTCCACTATTTTCATTGCGCCTTCAACGTCATTGGCATTCAAGTCAACCATCTTCTGTTCTGCGATCTGGCGGACCTGCTCCTTGGTAATAGAGCCAACCTTGTTTTTGTTCGGTTCGCCGGAACCTTTTTCCAGACCTGCCGCTTTGCGCAGCAAAAACGAGGCAGGAGGGGTTTTTAAGACAAAGCTAAACGTCCTGTCTTCGTAAACCGTTATCTCAACCGGGATTACCTCACCCGCTTTTTCCTTTGTTGCTTCGTTAAATTTTAAAACAAATTCCTGGATATTTAATCCGTGAGGTCCTAGCGCTGTCCCTACCGGTGGCGCCGGCGTGGCTTTGCCCGCCTCGAGCTGGAGTTTGATAATTGTTTTTATCTTTTTTGCCATAGTGTTTTTTGTTTTACTTCCAAATTTGGTCCACTTCTCCTGCTTGAACTATTTTCTCTTTCTCCCCGCTTGTATCAAGAATAACCATCTTTATTATTCGTATAACAGGCAGATTTGTAGTAAGGCCCGGGAAATAAGCAATATATGCCCGTTCTATGCGGGTATTAACATATGGAATTAGGAAAACCTTTTTGCTTTTACGATCCTCAAATTTTGCCACAGTTCCTCCCGAGCTTTCTGTTACTGTTATATCAGGCAGTTTTTCTTCGAAAAATTTTTTGATTTCAGCGAAGTTTCTATTGGTTCGTTTGTCCAGTGCTACAAAATTGTCCATTATAAACTTTTGCACCGCAAACCAATCCATCTTTTCGGCCACTGCGGTTTCGGTTATTTTTGGGTTTTTTAATACCATTCGAAGTTCACTGACAGTCATGGAATCGGGAAATCGAGAGAGAAAATCTAATATTTGTTCTCTTTCGGGGACGATTAGCGCCTTTTCTTTTTTACCTCCAAGCTGTTCTTGATTCATAATCAAATCTTTTTAACTTGCAAAAAGTCCAATTCTACCGGTGTTTCCCGGCCGAACATCGTGACCAACACCTTAATCCTGCCGCGCTCTTCATCAATCTCCGACACCCGGCCGTCAAAATCTTTGAACGGACCGTCGGTTATTTTAACGCTGTCGCCGGCCGCAATGTCAAATTTGTATTTCGGCTCATCCACACCCATCCGCTTCATCAATGTTTCTATTTCTTCGCCCGAGAGTGGCGTTGGAATAACGCCGGCGCCGATAAAACCGGTAACATTCGGAGTGTTCCGGACAACATACCACGAGGCGTCATTTACTATCATTTCCACCAGGACGTAGCCGTGATAAATTTTTTCCTCCACCACTTCGCGTTTGCCCCCTTTTATCTTTATGCTTTTTTCTTTCGGCACCAGAACGTTAAAGATCTGGTCTTCAAAGCCGAGCGATTCAATGCGCTGTTTTAAATTGCGGGCAACGTTATCTTCGTATCCGGAATAAGTATGAATGGCATACCAGCGCTTTTCTCCTGTTGTAACTTGTTTAGGCATAAACTCGACACTAATTCACGAATTGAGCACGAATGTCACGAATTAATCGATCCACTTCATTTGTGTAATTCGTGTGCATTAGTGTATTTGTGTCGCGTAGATTACTTTAACAAAACTCTATTCAAAATAAAACCAAAGATAGAGTCCCAGGCGGTCAGAAACGCGGCAACGACCAGGCTCATTAATATAACCACCGCCGTATATTGCGCGGTCTGTTTTTTGGTCGGCCAGCTTACGCGGCCCAATTCTATTTTAACGTCTTTTAGAAACTCGGTTATTTTAGCCATCCCGTACGAAATAGCTGTTTCACAGCGATAAACATAAGTTATGTCTGTGCATCAAACTATTGAATTATGCCTTACTGTTAATCCCGAATCCGGTAGGGCTATTTCGTTCGGGATCTTTGTACCTATCTAAAGACCCCTCCCGGGGCCTGTTTAATTCTGGGCCCAGTATAGCAAAACCGAAATCCTGAGTCAACACCCCTACAGCAGAAATTGTC
>CAYHMZ010000012.1:0-11311 GCA_964357835.1 uncultured Candidatus Saccharibacteria bacterium | reverse complement strand
GCCTTCGGCGGCGAAAACGGTTCGCACTATTTCAATAATACTGGACACTTTAGAAAAGCGCAAGCCAGAGGAAACCGCCTCGCTTCGCTCGGCGGCCATTTCGTATTGAATTTTGGGGGCAAAAATGAATTGGCGGTTTCGATTGGGGGACGGAAAAATTTTTAATCAAACAAAGTTATGAAATACGTAATTTACGCGAGAAAATCAACGGAAGATGATGATAGACAGATTTTAAGTATTGAAGCTCAACTTGTTGAGCTTTCTGAATTTGCCGCCAAAGAAAAACTTGAAATTGTCGCCTCTTTCCAAGAGGCGAAAACCGCAAAAGAACCCGGGCGAATGAAATTCGCAGAAATGTTGTCATTTTTGGAGAAAGGAAAAGCCGAAGGGATACTTTCATGGCACCCGGATCGCCTTGCAAGAAATAGCGTTGATGGTGGAAGGATAATCCACATGATAGACAAAGGATTGATTCGTTCCCTCAAATTCCCGACTTTTTGATGCGAGCCGATACCCCAAGGACTATTTATGCTGAACATTGCTTTTGGTCAAAGTAAATATTATGTGGATAATTTGCGAGAGAATGTAAAACGAGGTTTGAGATGTACGCCACTGGAAGCTATACATTTTTTTCTCTCGCAAATTGGTGTAAAGAAAACGGTTTAAGCGGTAATCTAGGCAAACAAATTTCAGTTAGCAATGTTCAACATCTTTTACAAAATCCATTTTACTTTGGGCTTATGCGATACCGAAGGGAGATATTTGAGGGAACGCACGAGCCGTTAATTTCAAAGGAACTTTTTGATAAGTGCCAGGAAGTCATGCAAAAGCGCGGCAGGGTGCAAGAACAAAAGAAACATCATTTTGGTTTTCTTGGTCTGATGAAATGTGCCTCATGTGGTTGCTCAATTACCGCGCAGTATGCAAAAGGTAATGGTGGCATATATACCTACTACCGATGCACGAAAAAGAAAGGTGTATGCCAAGAAAAGTACTATATCCAAGAAAATGAACTAGCCATTCAAATCAAAACATTTCTTCAAAAAGTTTCTTTGTCGAGCCACGACACGGAAAAAGTTTTGGCGGCGTTGGAACAAGAACAAGAAAAAGCAAAACAAGAAGCACAAGTAGAGATTGAAGTACTGAAAAGTGAGCTGGCGCAAAATGAGGTTAAACTCCAGAAACTTCTTGATGTGTATTTGGACAACACGCTAACTCAACAAGAATACGCTGCCAAAAAGGAAAAAATGGTGGCGGAGAAAATCCGATTGCAGGAGAAAATCACCGATTTTGAGCAGAAAGGCATGTCGTGGCTCGAACCGGCTCGTGAGTTCGTTTTATCCTTAAATCAAGCCGAAAATCTGCTTGCCGGGAATGATTACCCAAAAATGACAACATTTCTGAAAAACATCGGCGCGAACCATATTTTGCGAAACCGCCAATTCGTTTTTGCCCCCAAAATTCAATACGAAATGACCGCCGAGCTAATCGAAGCGGTTTCCTCTGGCTTGCCTTTTCTTAAAGTGTCCGCCCTGCAGGAGTCGAACCTGCAACCTCATCCTTAAGAGGGATTTGCTCTGCCAATTGAGCTAAGGGCGGATGTTTATAAAAATAGCAGATAGAATTGGTTTTTTCAACCTATTGCCGAGCCCGGAGATAGAAAATCTCGCGCAAAAGTTAGCCAGATTGGAAACCTTTCTTACCGCCTCCGATGATTAATGCCCGCCCCCGCGGGCCTGCCTCGCCTAGCTCCTCCTCTAGGCGAGTTTTTTTGTTGACTTCGCCCAGGGACGGTTCTGATTGAGTTTTAACGAACAAAAAACCGCCCCGCTTAGAGGCGGGGCGGTTTTTTCGCGATTACTCTTCGCGCTTTACATTTTTGGCGGCCGGGCCTTTTTCACCCGCAACTTCATCAAAGGAGACTTTATCGCCTTCCTTCAAGTCTTCAAACGCTACGCCATTCAAATCCTCGGAATGAAAGAACAGATCCTTTGTTCCGGCTTCTTGACCTTCGCGAGCAATGAATCCGAATTTTCTAGCCAGAACTTTGGTTTTGATAGTTCCGTTCATATGGTTGTTTTTATGACTATTTATGACGGGAAACTCGACTACGTTTCCGTATGTTGTAATTATAGCAAACAAAGGATGGGTTGTCAAGTATTCTTCTCGTCCCTAGGGGGCGCTGTGTTCAGACGAAAAAACAGAAAAGTGCCGTTTTTCGGCGCCTGTTTGAATGAGCCGGTCTTACGCTTCAGCTATTTTAATAGAGCATCTATCGCCTGCTTGAAGGTTTCGTAGGGTTGAGCGCCTACGATTTTCTGGCCGTTTATGAAAAATGTCGGGGTGCCGGTTACGCCCACGGTTTGCCCGGAAGCCAGGTCGTCATTAATTTTCTTGGAATATTTCTCGCTGTCTAAACATTGATTGAATTTGGCAGTATCCAGCCCGATTGCCACGGCCCATTTTTTTAAATTATCCTTTGTAAGCTGGGCGCTCTGCCCCTGACCGTCTTGCCTTTTATAAATCTCGTCGTGCATCTGCCAAAATTTCCCCTGCTCGGCGGCGCACTCCGTTGCAAGGGCGGCGGGTTTGGCTCCCGAATGAGACGGCAGTGGGAAATGGCGGTATACAAAGTGTGCCTTTCCGCTCTCAATAAATTCCTTTTTTATCAAGGGTAAGGTTTCGCTCCAAAATTTTTTGCAGAATGGACACTCAAAGTCGCTGTATTCAACAATTGTCACTTTGGCATTTTTATTCCCTAAAATGTGGTCATTCTGATTGACTTTTATGTCTATCGGCTCGTTTTGGGCTTGAGGGACATTTCCAATTTGAGCGGCTCCTCCCCCGCCCTGACCTCTGGTAAAAATCAGCGTCCCTGAAATCAAAATGGCGGCAAGTAAAATTGACCCTGGCAGAAGGAGCTGCATATAGTTCACTTTGGCCGCCGTTGAGGCCTCTTCAGTTTTTGCGTTTTGTTCTTCCATCCCGTACGAAATAGCTGTTGCACAGTGATACACATAAGTTATGACTGCGCATCATACTATTGAATTATGGTTTACTTATCAATCCCGAATCCCGAACGAGACGGAGACACGCTGCGGGCTCTCGCGGTCTCGTTCGGGACGAACACGATAGTGCTATTTCATTCGGGATCCATGTGGATAACGATAGCAAACGCAATAACCGAAGTCAAAACCTATCTCTTGGTGCTGGCCACAGAAATACCGCGACAAGCCCCCCGATAAGGCCAACGTCTCTGATTATTACATCGGCCGGGCTGACAAGGATGACCGTGCCGGCAAGGAACAATATCGCGAGGGCTGAAAAGAATTTGGAAAATATCCCGGTCGCCAAACTGACGCCGGCCAGAATCTCAAAAACGCCGCAGAGATAGATAAACTGACTTGTAGTCATCCAGGCATTCAGCCAATAAGAAGGGTGGATTATCTTACTAATCCCGAACCAGAAAAAAACGGCCGCCAGGCCTAATCTTAGGGCTAAATACGAGTATTTGGCGGAGCTGAACATAGAGGGTTGACAAACCTATAGATTAGGTGTATAATTAAAATACTGGATGCTGGGGAGTCCGTGGCCTTACGGCTACATTTCGCCCCGCCGTTGGCGGGGCTCCTAGGGACTGAATACATAATAAATCAGTCTTTAACCGGCCGCAAGGGAAAACTGTGGGTATCCCCTGCAGTAAACCGGCTCCCTGGTAGCCAAGAAGTTAATAAGAAAAACCAAAACCCCGCCGTTGGCGTGGTTTTGGTTTTTCTAGGCAATCACATTCTTTTTTTCCAAAAATTCAAACACTTTTTCGTTCAACAGAGCGTCCCTGATCTTGCTTTTCAACCCTTCAGGGTCAATGTTCTGAAGCACCTCCGGACCGGTCCCCCCTTGCCCGCTCATAATGTATTGCTGAAGAACGATCTGCAGTTCCCGGTTCACCTCTTCTTCGCCGACCGATAATTCTTCTTTTTTCGCTATCGTTCTTGCTATCAATCCCATCTTCGCCTGCAATTCGGCTTTCGGCCGCCAATCGCGTCGCAGTTCGTCCTGTGTCTTTTTTATATGAGCCAGATAAAGCCCGAGCTCCATTCCCTTTTGATGCAATTCTCCGTCCAGATCGCGGAGCATGGCATCAAGCCGGTTTTTAATAAGCTCCGGCGGCACTTTAACTTCCGTCACTGCGGCTATTTTTTCCAAAATGGCGAGGCGGATCCTGTCTTTTTCTTTCGTTTCCTTTTCTATGGCAAGCCCCTGATTTATACTTGCTTCCACCTCTTTGAGAGAGTGAAAATTTCCCAGACTTTTCGCAAATTCATCGTCCAATTTCGGCACTGTCTTGCCTTCCACTCTTTTTACGGCAACTTCAAAATCAAGTTCTTTGCCGGCGATGGTTTTTTGATAATAATCGGCTGGGATCTTCAGCGAGAAATGTTTGGTTCCGCCTTTTTCCATGCCGACAAGCCGTTCTTCAAATCCGGGCACGAACTTGCCATCGCCAAGAACAACCGGATGGTTTTCGCTCTTGCCGCCTTCAATTACTGCGCCGCTCTCCTTAATGATGAAATCAACTTCCACCCGGTCTCCAAGTTGCGCCGGCCTTTTAACTTCGTTGAATACCGTCCGCGACTTCAGCGCCTCGTCCAGCACCTTTTTGACTTCCCCGTCGCTTACAACTACTGCGTTTCTCTTTACGCCCAGCCCTTCGTATTTTCCCAGAACAAGCTCTGGAAAGATCAAAAAAGTAGCCCAATAGATCAGCTTCTCGGGAAAGTTTTCTTTTATTTCAAAGCCGACCCGGTCAAGGACCTCAAGTTTTTCACTGGCCATCGCTTCCGCAAGGCTAGACTCTACCGCCAGCCGGAGGGCCTCTTCGCGGAGCTTTTCTTCCCCTATGGCTTTTCTCACCATATCCTTGGGGGCCTTACCCGGGCGAAAACCTTCCAGTTTTACATCACGGGCCAGTTGTTTTTCCGCTTTTTCAACAAACAAAAGCAGGTCTTTTTTATCAAGACTGACCGCCAGCTTCACTCTAGAATCTGGGAGTTTTTCAGCTGTAAAAGTCATTATTCCGTGTCTTCTTTTTTCTCCGGCGCTTCGGCCGGAGTTCCGGCTTTTCGGCGGCGGGGCTTCTTGGCCGGTTTGGTCTCTTCTTCCACGGGCACTTCTTTGCCGGTTTTTGCCGAGCCGGACTCGGCTTTGACCTCTTCTGGCGCAAGCGCTTCATCGACGGACATCTGCGCTTGAGGGGCACGGACGTCTATTTTCCAGCCGGTAAGTTTGGCGGCCAATCTCACGTTTTGCCCCCTTTTGCCTATGGCAAGAGAAAATTGGTCATCAGCGACCTCAACCAAGGCATGGCGTCTTTCCGCGTCCAAAATTTTAACGTCAATAATTTTTGCCGGAGATAAAGCATTGGCCACAAATTTTTCCGGATTCTCATTCCATTCAATGATATCAATTTTTTCTCCGCCCAATTCGTTTATGACCGTCTGCACTCTCACGCCCTTCTGGCCGACAAGCGAACCTATCGGGTCAACTCCCTCTTCGTTTGAAGCAACGGCCACCTTGGACCTTGAGCCGGCTTCCCGGGCGACGGCTTTAACCTCAACGCTTCCGGCGTCTATCTCGGGAACTTCAAATTGGAATAATTTGAGGACGAGTTTCGGGTGCGAACGGGATAACAAGACAACCGGGCCTTTGTTGGTTTCGTCCACTCGCAATATCAAAAATCTCAATCGCTGACCCATTCTGTAGCCCTCACTGAAGAGCTGTTCGGCAGGGACGAGCAAGCCGTTGGTCCGGCCCAAGTCAACAAAAACCAAATGGCCCTCGCTTCTCTGCACGATGCCGGAGACCACTTCTCCTTCCTTGTTTTTGAATTCGGCAAAAACGGCTTCCCGCTCAACCTCGCGCAGACGCTGAATAATGACTTGTTTCGCCGTCTGGGCGGCGATCCTGCCGAAATCGGTCTTGGATTCAAGTTTAGTGATCAGTTCGTCGCCAACCTTCAGTTTCTTGTCTATTTTCTTGGCATCCTCCAGAGCAATGTACTTTTCCGGATTGAACTTGAACTTCGTTTCTTCCGGACCCGCTTCCGTAGACTCTCCTTCCGAAACGGCGGCGTGTTTTTTTTCTGTAACTTCGCGCTCGGCAAACTCCGGCTCCGCGCCCGGCCGGTTGGGCAGTTCGCCGATAATGTTCCCCTCTTCGTCAACACCCTCAACTACGAACTTAACCTGGGTGATCGTTACATCGCCGGTTTCCTGATTTAATTTTGCCCTGATGACCTGGCCCTTTTCCCCGTAGTCCTTCTTATAAGCCGCGGCGATGGCCGCTTCTATGGTTTCTACGACCTTGTCTTCGGGAATCCCTTTTTCTTCGGCAATTTGCTTAATGGCCGAAACAAATTGTTTTACGTCCAGCATGGCTCTCTATGCGACACCAATACACGAATCGCACACGAATTACACAAATAATTTAATCTGTATTCGTGACATTCGTGCCTATTAGTGTATTTGTGTCGGGTTCAGCTTTTAATAAAAGCGTCCGCCTTCTCGCGGACATAATCAACAATATCAACCCTCAAGCCCCATTATATTCCTCTGCGCTTTCGCTGTCAATAGGCCGGTATCCTCCGCGTTTTTTTCAATGAAAAGCTATCAACAAGTTATCCCCACTTTGGGCTATTGCCTCGCAATGTTAATGCTGTTAAACCAAAACTTGCTGTGTGGAGAACCGAAAACGGCAAAAATGTTAAAATGAAAACAGTATAAACTACGTATGGTCCAAGCTATTACAGAAAAACCAGAGATTGAGAAGGAGTTAGAAGAAAAACTCTCGGCTATTCAGATACAAAAAACAGAAGATGACGCGAAGGACTTGGCTAAAAAATCGGACTTGCCCTATGCAAATTTGAAAGCGTTCCCCGTTGACGCCAACGCTGTTTTGCTGGTTGACGAGAAAGACGCACGTGAGGGAAAGTTGGTCGTTATCTCTAAAAGCGGCCGAAATCTCCGCATCGCCGTTTCAGACCCCCAGAATCAGCAAACTCAACTCGTGTTAAATAAATTAAAGAAAGATAATTACACCTTCAGCTTGGTTGTAGTTTCAGAATTAAGCCTCCAGGCAGGATGGCAGAGATATCAATCAAAAAAAGAACGCGCCGAAACGGCCTTGGGATCGGTTACCATCGGAGGAGAGGAATTATCCGGCTTGGGCAAACAAATTAAAGACATCTCCGATCTGAAAGACCGCCTTACGTCGATTCCCATAACTAAAGTTCTGAATATCCTGATCGCCGGAGCGCTTAAGATAAAGGCATCTGACATTCATTTTGAACCGGAAGAAAAATCGATCCGCCTCCGATACAGGCTGGATGGCATGCTTAATGACGTCGTTGAATTCTCGCCCGCGGGCTATCCGGGCCTTCTTTCCAGGATAAAACTGCTGTCGGGATTAAAGATCAACGTTCATGATTCTCCACAGGACGGCCGTTTCACGATAAAACAAGAAAGTGGGGACATTGAGGTGCGTGTATCAATTTTGCCGGGTTCTTACGGCGAAAATATAGTGATGCGTATTCTGGATCCCGCTACCATTAAACAAAAGCTGGAAGACCTAGGTATGCGCGATGACATGCTGGTTACAATTAAAAAACTGCTAAGCAAAACCACGGGCGCGATCCTGACTACGGGGCCTACCGGTTCCGGCAAGACAACTACTCTTTACGCCTTCGTAAAGCACGTCAACGGTCCTGACGTTAAAATAATAACAATTGAAGACCCGGTTGAGTATCACGTAGAAGGGATATCCCAAACGCAAGTTGACCCTCACGCGGGCTATACGTTCGCCGGCGGTTTGCGTTCCATAGTCCGCCAAGACCCCGACGTTATACTCGTCGGCGAAATCCGCGACGTTGAAACGGCGGAAATCGCCATGCAGGCCGCCCTTACGGGGCACCTGGTCCTTTCAACACTTCATACAAACAGCGCCGCCGGCACAATTCCCCGCCTGATAGATTTGGGCGTGCGTCCGGTTACCATCGCCCCCGCCATTAACGCGGCTATGGCCCAACGACTGGTCAGGCGCCTTTGCAAAAGCTGCAAGAAAAAAGAGAAGATAAAGAGCGAGGATATGGCAACACTCAAAAAGTATATTACGGGTTTGCCAGAGACCATTAAGCTTCCGGAATTAAACGCGTCTCTGGAAGTTTATTACCCGCAAAAGTGCAAAGAGTGCAATTCCACCGGCTACGGCGGACGGATAGGCGTGTATGAACTTTTTGAAATTGACGCCGAGATGGAGAAATTAATATTAAAATCACCTCCGATCTCGGAAGTGCAGAAATTGGCGATAAAAAAGGGAATGGTAACCCTTCTGCAGGACGGCCTCTTGAGGGTCGTGGACGGCACGACTTCGCTTGAAGAAGTAATGAGGGTTATCGGGGAGTAAAAGCAAAAATCAAAATGACAATGCAAAATTTAAAAAGCAGATTGTCTATAGATCATGTTGTACTTGTCGTAAAAAATATCGCGAGAACAAGGAATTTTTATACAAAGATATTCGGTAATCCCAACCACCAAAGCAAGTTTTTTCTGATGTACTTGGTTGGTAAGACAAAATTATTTCTAGCTTTACCGTACGGTAAACTGCCTAAAAATGATAAATTTAGCGCTAATAGAATTGGCCTTGAACATCTGGCTTTTGGAGTTTCCTCTCTTAAAATTCTTAAACAAATCTCTGGCCACTTAAGCAAAACCCGCATTGCTCACAGCGGTATTCACATAGACAGGCACAGCAAGAAAGAGAAAATTTGGCTTAATGATCCGGATGGTATCCGGTTAGAATTCTATAGATGATTTTATTTTGATCTTTGATTTTTAATCTTTGATTTGGCAGCAGATCAGACCCCTATAATCTGTAGGCAATAGCCCAGACCTTAAAGACCCGGGGCAGAGCAATACCGAGGCATAACCCAGTCGGAACCAAGTTACCCATCTGCGAAAATGCTCCGATTGAGCCACTAAGTATCAACGAAATGCCTCAATTGCCTACAGGTTATAGAGGTTTTAAACAAAATCCCTATCAAGGGATATATACCCACATTCTATACATAAAAACCACACCTGTCAAGCCCTTTTAGCCATGACTATGCCCGACGAAACCAAGAAAAAAGACATTCTATCGCAGGAACCGGACGATCAGGTTTTGGACCTTGCTTTAAGGCCGACTACTTTTAACGATTTTATAGGCCAGGAGAACGTAAAGAGAAACCTGGCTATACTGATAGGCGCCGCTAAAAAACGTCAGGAACCGCTGGAGCATATACTGATACACGGCCCATCCGGGCTCGGAAAGACCACTCTGGCCTATCTTATCGCCAGAGAAAGCGGGGCCGGCATAAGGATAACTTCCGGCGCGGCGATGGAAAAAGCGGGAGATATCGGTTCTATACTAACGGGTCTGTCGGACGGCGATTTTTTATTCATTGACGAGGTCCACCGGCTCAATAAGACCGTGGAGGAAACCCTTTACCCGGCAATGGAAAATTACTGCCTTGACATCATAATCGGCAAAGGCACTTCCGCCAAAACATTGCAGGTTAAGCTCCCCCGTTTCACCCTGATTGCCGCCACCACCAGAATTTCACTGCTTTCCAACCCGTTCCGTTCGCGATTCGGCGCTCATTACAAGCTTGATTTCTATAATCATAAGGAGATTGAAAAGATACTTCAGCGCTCGGCCCAATTGTTGAAAGTTAAAACGGACGATAAAGCCCTGGTTAAAATCGCCGCCTCCTCGCGCTTTACTCCGAGAATCGCCAATCGTCTGCTCAAGCGCACTAGGGACTACGCCCAAGTTAAAAACTCTCCCATTCTCACCGAACCTCTCGCAACCGAAGCCCTGTCGCTCCTTGGCATAGACGAGCAGGGACTGGATGCGACGGACCGCAAAATACTTGATGTGATCTCCAAGAACTTCAATGGCGGGCCGGTAGGGCTTAAATCAATCGCCGCCGCCATCGCCGAAGAGGAAGAAACCATAGAAGATGTCTACGAGCCGTATTTAATGCAAATCGGTTTTTTGGCCCGTACGTCGCGCGGCCGGATGCTGACCGACTTGGCGGTCAAACATCTAGGATTGGCCCAAAACAAGAACGGCCAGGGATCACTGATTTAAACTCGTACAATTTTGGAGGGTTGTACTGGATTACAAAATGAAATTGTTGATTGCGGCCATCACTTTCGCGGCTACCCTCGGAGTGTTGTTTTTAATTGAAGCCGGCGAATCTCCCAAAGAAGATTATGCCCAAATTATAGAAACGCTAAAAACCGAAGCCTCAATAACTCCGACCCTGGTCAAAACCCCCAAACAATCATCTCCATCGCCCCAAAACAGCCCGGCAAACCAATCAGCGGCGCCCACCCCGACCAAGACCTCAACTTCAGCGCCAACACCAAGCGCCACGCCTGCACCAGCACCCGAACAATCGGAAAAAATCAATATCAACACTGCGAGTCTTGAAGAGCTGGATAAAATCACGGGCGTCGGTCCGATTATAGGTCAGCGCATCATTGATTACCGGAACACTAACGGGCCTTTTCAAAAAATTGAAGACATAAAAAACGTAAAGGGCATCGGGGACGTAACATTTGAGAAAATGAAAGATGAGATTACAATTTAATCACATATGTCCGGCCATTCCAAATGGAGCCAAATTAAACATCGTAAAGGGATCAGCGACCAGAAAAAAGGTCAGGTTTTTAGCAAGCTCGCGAACAAAATCACGATTGCGGCGCGAAATGGCGCCGACCCTTCGGCAAATTACAAACTTCAATCGGCCATTGATGAAGCGCGGGCGGTTAACATGCCGAAGGAAAACATTGAACGCGCGATCAAAAGGGCCGCCGAGAAAGATGCCGCTTCTCTAAACGAGGTAACGGTCCAGGCGATGGGGCCCGGCTCCATGGCAGTGGTTATTGAAGCGATTACTGACAACAAAAACCGGACTCTGGCCGAGATCAAAAAAACTTTGGCTGAAAATGGATTCAAAATGGTCCCCGAGGGTTCTCTCAATTGGATGTTTGACGCGGGCTGGATGCCTAAAATTCCCCTGGAGATCGGCGATCCTGCGATGCGCCAAAAATTCAATCGGCTTCTGGAAGAACTTGCCGCCAATGACGACGTTGAGAACGTCCACTCAAATCTGAAATAAACCCGACACAAATACACTAATGGGCACGAATGTCACGAATTAGAAATTCTATTCGTGTAATTCGTGTGTGATTCGTGTATTGGAGAT
>CAYHMZ010000011.1:9402-11330 GCA_964357835.1 uncultured Candidatus Saccharibacteria bacterium | reverse complement strand
CACAACACCATGCCCGCTCGCCTGCGACAACGCTCTCTGGGCAACAAGATTTGCTGCGATATGCCAATGTTAAAAAAAGGTAGGGCGATTAATTTGCTTCAACGTCATCGCAAGACGTTGATGATGTAAAGAAAAAGCCACCCGGGATTGGGTGGCTGTGGCTCTGCTTCCGCGCGGCTCTCCATTTGATTTCACCCGGCAGTTAAGAAGGGCGCAAGCAACCCTCCCTAATTTCCCCTATATGAGCGAGCAGGGACAAATACATTGAGATTTTTGATATTTTCCTTCTGATAAAACAATTGGGACGTAGTCCCGAGCGTAGCGAGGGACGAAAGGGGTACGATTTTTTATCATGGAAAATGAAAAAATCTCAATGTATTTGTCTGCGAGAACATCGGAGGGGAAATTAGGGAGGGTTGCGTTAGCTCTCGATATCTTCCGGCACTGCCGGTTCTTTTTTTAGGGAAACAATCTCTTGCAAATCCTCCTTGGTAAAACCTTTCAACAGGAAAAGAATCGGGAAATAGGAAACGGCGGCCACGGTAGCCCAGATAAAATTGCCGAGGAACGGCCGCATGATAACCAGCATAATGACTGTGGCAACGGCCGCCTTGAATATCACAGCTTTATCAATTGCGGTTCCGGCTTCTTTCCTTATTAATCTGAACATCCATAGCGTGATAAGGATCTCCGTTGCCACCGTGATCCAGGCGGCCGCAAAATACGAATATCGAGGTATCAGAACTATATTTGCCGCCACATTAAAAATCGCGCCTGTTAAATAGATCCACATACCTTTTTTCTGAAGATTGAGGGCTACGATCGCGTTGCCTCCCAGATTGCCGAAAAATATCATCAAAATCGCTATGCTTAATATTTTCAGCACCGGTCCGGAAGCGGCAAAGCCTCCGCCACCAACTATTCTGACCACTTTGTCGGATAAGACGGCAAGGTAAGCCGCCAAAGGCAGAGCGAATATCGCTATCGTATTAAAGGCCTTGCGAAACGTTCTTATAAACTCGGCCCGGTTCCCGAAGGCATGCTGGGACAAAAAAGGCATGACCAGGCCGACGTAAACCGCCGGGAGAAAAATGACCACCTCGAGGATCTTATAAGCGACGGAGTAAACGCCTACGTCGTAAGCCGGCTTCATCAACGACAGCAGAACCGTATCCAGTTTGAAATAGATCAAAACGAAAATAAGAGAAGCCGCTATAGGAAAGGCGGTTTTTAGAACCTGTCTCCAGTAGGCAAGATCAACGGAAAGTTTTATTTTTACCAGCGAGCGGGAAAACGCGAGAGTCAAAAGAAAGTGAACCGCTTCAGATATTACAACCGCCCAGACAAAAAACAGTAAACCGGCCTTAAAATAGATCATGGCCGCCAGCAATGCGAGCTGGCACGCCCTGGCAATGATGTCAGCTGCGGAGACAAGGTAAAGACGCAAATATTTTTGGAACACTCCCATTAAAATCTGC
Source organism: uncultured Candidatus Saccharibacteria bacterium (assembly GCA_964357835.1). Lineage (GTDB taxonomy): Bacteria > Patescibacteriota > Minisyncoccia > 2-02-FULL-40-12 > IGHO2-01-FULL-4-A > CAIUCV01. Next base: position 9,852 of record CAYHMZ010000011.1, on the reverse strand, counting down.
GTCAAAGAGGAAAGCAGAGAAAAGAGGGAAGCAATAACAACGCCCCATTTTACCAGCGGGGGATAAGGAAAAAGTAAAACTAAAAAGTCTGCCAGGATCAGAATTGAGACCGCAAAAACCAGACGGAGGGTAAAAATTTTACTGGCAACTATCCTTTCTTTATCCGCATCAACCTTGGAAACCTCCCTGACTAGAATGGTATAAAGACCGAGGTCGGCGATAGAGGTAAAAATATAAAGGTAGGCAAAAACTAAATTGTAATATCCGTAACCGGCCGGCCCCAGAGAGCGAGTCAAAATACCGACCACAACTAAGCTAATCGCTCCGACGATAAAGCGGGAAGTGGCGGCAATGCCTAAATTGTAAGAGATTTTCTGGAGCAAAAGGTCAGAAAACGGCTATATGCCGCTTCAATTTGGAACCGATGGCCGGCTTCTTTTACTTCAACAG
>CAYHMZ010000011.1:0-9302 GCA_964357835.1 uncultured Candidatus Saccharibacteria bacterium | reverse complement strand
CGGCTATATGCCGCTTCAATTTGGAACCGATGGCCGGCTTCTTTTACTTCAACAGCTGCTCCGGCTGCGGCTTTACAATTATTCTACGTCTTGGTTCCTGCCCGACGCTCTCGGTTTGGACCTCTTTATAAGATGCGAGCTCCGTGTGCACCAACCTTCTTTCATAAGGACTCATCGGCGAAAGGGCCTCGGCTCTTTGAGTTTGTATCACTCGCCGAGCAACATCTCTGGCAATACCGACCAAATAATCGGTCCTGGATTTGCGGTAATCGTTCACATCAATGATGAAGTGCAGGTCGTTCTCCGGATCGGCCTGCCCCGCCGCGGCGGTGGCTAGTTTGCGGCTTGCCAGCAGCCGGACAAGACGCTCAAAGGCCTCCAAATTTTGTCCGTTCTTCCCTATAAGCATGCTGAGATCTTTTTCGGACTCAATGGAAATGGTGGCGAGCTTGCTCTCATTCGGCCCGTTCTCTGAAAACTTCACTTCGCCCTCAAAACCGACTCTTTGGAGCAGGTCTTTGGTAATCTCTATGATCTTGTTTTTTCTGTCTTCCGTGTTCATGTTTAGGTTTGCGGCTGGGTTTTGGCCTTGTACTTTTTATTTATGTACAGTTGCTCAAATATGGAAAATACGGTCGCTACAATCCAGTAAAGAACCAGTCCGGCCGGCAAATTCCAAGCAATGATTATAACCATAACCGGGAAGAAATACAACATTTGGCGGCTTGCCTTCACGGCGGGAGGTTCGGGCTGGCCTTTGACCGCTGATGCCTGAAATGCTACCGCCTGCTTTGACTGTATCCACTGCAATACGCCGGCTATAACGGCCATTACGGGATAGTTTTTGGCAAGATTAACCAGGCCAAAAGCCGTTTCCTTTATGGCGCCGGGGTTGCGAACAAAAGAGTAAAGGGATTGTAGGGTTTCCGGCTTAAACCCAGACCCTAGGGCCTGATAAAGCGCCAGCAGCACCGGGAGCTGAATTAACAGGGGGAGACAGCCGCTGAAAGGATTGACCTTGTGTTCTTTATATAGAGCCATCGTCGCTTGTCCCAGCGCTTGCTTGTCGTTCTTGTGCTTTTCCTGAAGTTCCCTTATTTTGGGCTGCAGTTGGTTCATCTCTTTCTGCGAGACCAACGACTTGATTGACAGGGGAACGAAGGCGAACCTTGTCAGCACGGTCACCAATATGACAGCCAAGCCAAAATCCCCTCCGGGTATTATATTGTAAAAAAATACCAGAAGGTTAAACAAGGGACGAAAAAGGATTTGATTATAAATTTCAACCATATTTTTTCTAAGCCAGGTCCACGCCTCCTTTTGAAAGAGGGCTGCATCTTAAAATTCTCCACAGCCCTTTTAATACGCCTTTTAAAATGCCGTAACGACTCACGGCTTCATAAGTATATTGGGAACAAGACGGATAAAAACGGCAGCGCATCGCTCCGCCGAACAAAATAACGCCGTGGTCGGGAGAAATGATTTTTTGATAAATTCTGATTATTTTTAGAACAATATTTTTCATTTTACGGGGTTGACCCAGCCCCACTTTTCGGGACTGTTTGTTTAGTTTTTCACAAAAAGATTAAACATCATTAAAAGACAGCTTAAGCATGTAGTTTAAAAAGTGGAGCTGGGTTGACAAAAATCGTTTCTATCACACTCATCAGCTCGCTCTTGATTTCTCCAAGGGGTCTGCTTACGATACCTGGAGTAGCGATAAAAATTATGTCCAAGGGCCGTCTTTCCAAACCGGTCGCTTTAAAAATTTCGGCTACCATTCTCCGTAAACGATTGCGGACAACACTGCTTTTTGAAACCCTGGCCGGCACCGATATCGCCAGGCGGCAATAGCCAATCTTGTTTTCAGAAAATTTGATAAAGAAAAAACTGCTTTTTACAGTTTCTCCCTTTCTGAAAACATATTCAGAATTCTTTCCGGTTAAACGATATTTTCTTACTAGCGCCATTTCTTGAAATTAGCGATAAAGGGAAGCTATCCGCTATAAAGCGGCTGGGCTAAACGGAAAGCTTGCGACGTCCTTTCCTTCGGCGGCGGATCAATACTTCGCGACCATTCTTTGTTTTAGACCGTTTAAGGAAGCCGTGTTTCTTTTTTCTTTTCTGCTTTTTAGGATGATATAGTGTTGTTTTCATCTATTCAACCCTATCAGTTTTTCAGGGCAAAGTCAATTAAAAACAAAATGGCTTGGCTATCAACTTTTTATAAACATCTTATCAACGAAATTCTATTTCTAAATCCTATTTAATTTAATTATACTTCAGTATATGACTAACGAAGAACTTTGGAAGGCAGTGCTGACTGAAATGGAGCTGGCTCTTTCGCGGGCTAATTTTACTACTTGGTTCAAAGGTACGTCTCTTTTGGCTAATAACAGGGGGGCCCTTATGGTCAGCGCTCCCAATGGGTTTGTTAAAGAATGGCTGGAAAATAAATTCGGAAAGCAGATCTTCCAAATTATCAGGAACTTAAGCCCGGAGGTGCGGGAAATAAAATATGTCGTAGGAAATCTGCGTCCGGGATTGCCTTTTCAAAAGAAAGACCTGGTTCAATTCGTACCGGAAAAGATCAGCGAAGAATGTTCTGATGCCGATATTGATAAGGTGACTAATTTGAACAAGCGCTACTCCTTTGACTCGTTTGTGGTTGGTCCAAGCAATGAACTGGCGTATGCCGCCGGTATTGCGATAACCAAGAATTTAGGCAAAGTTTATAACCCTCTTTTTATCTACGGCGGGGTGGGGTTGGGAAAAACACACCTGCTTCAAGCCACCGGGAATCTTGTCGCAGGTGATTTGTCCAATAAAAAAGTGCTCTACATTCCGTCTGAGAGATTGACTACGGAGATCATTGAGTCGCTTAAAAACAGGACGATTGAGGACTTGAAACAGCGCTATTTAAAATTGGACCTTCTGATAATTGACGATATTCAGTCCATTGCCGGTAAAAAGGGGACGCAGGATATATTCTTTGCGACATTTAATGAGCTTTACGGAAAAAACAAGCAGATAATACTTTCTTCCGACCGGCCGCCGAGCGCGATACCGGCGCTGGAAGAACGCTTGCGCTCCAGGTTTGAAGGCGGGATGATTGCCGATATAATGCCGCCTGATTACGAGACGAGACTCGCTATTTTAAAACTGAAAAGCAAAGAAAAGAGTTTTGAAATTGACAATAATTCCCTGGCTTACATAGCATCCAACATCCAAAAGAATATCCGCGAACTGGAAGGCGCCTTGAATCGCATAATAGCTTTCAGCCAGGTATATAGCAAAACTCCCGATTTTAAGGAAGTAAAGAAACTTCTCGCCGCCTATCTAAACACTCCCTACCGCAAAACGACACATCAGTTGATACTCAAGTCGGTCGCCGATTTCTATGGCATATCTCTGAACGATCTTGTGAAAAGAAGCCGGAAGAAGGAAATAGTAAAGCCGAGGCAAATTGCGATGTTTTTATTGCGGGAAGAGACAAAATCATCGTATCCCGAAATAGGTTCCAAGCTCGGAGGGAGGGACCATTCCACCGTGATCCACGCTTATGAGAAGATCAAAAAAGAAGAAGAGGGAAATGAGTCCGTTAAACAAGAACTAGTTTTGATCAAGGAGAGAATATATCAAACATTTGAAAATATTTAATACTTGTTTATATGTTTGTGGAATTTGTTCCGATAACCGATTTATAAAAAGTAGATAACATCATTCAGCTAGCCAAATGAAAATTTCACAAGACTTTTATCCAGTAGTAACCACAAATTTATAAACAACTTAGTAAATGGTTTTCAATAGGAATAGTCTGGTAAATTTGAACGATTTGGTTTTATACACATCTCTTATTATTACTATTAATTTAATTTATATATGAAGATAATAATAAATCACAATAAACTACTGACAGCTCTGCGGGTCGTGGAAAGAATTGTTTCAAGGAACGTATCGTTGCCGATTTTAAGCGCTATTCTTCTTAGGACAGAAAATGGACGCCTGAAATTATCGGCGACTAATTTGGAGATAGGTGTTAATTATTGGGTTGGCGCAAAAATTGATGAAGACGGGGAGGTTGCCGTTCCGGCTCGCATTTTTTCAGACTTCATCGGCAACATCACCGACGAGAAAGTAATAGTTACAACCAGCAAAAATGTGATTTCAATTAATTCCGAACACTACAAGACCCAAATTTTAGGCATGGAATCCAAGGATTTTCCGATAATCCCGAAGGTCAAGAAAGAAACATCGTTTAAGATCAACAGTCAGGCGCTAAAAATGTCTTTAATCAGTGTTTCTGATTCTATGGCCCTTTCGGAAACAAGACCGGAGTTGAGCGGCGTATATGTTAACATTTCGGGCAACAAGGCAGAGTTTGCGGCAACCGACAGTTTTCGTTTATCCGAAAAAATTACCGTTCTAAAAGAAGGAGTGAATAAATCAGTCATTGTTCCCCGCAATGCCGTAGTTGAAATTGTAAGGATGTTGGAAAATGCCGACGAAGAGATCAGTGTGGCTATTTCCGAGAATCAGATATTTCTTTACAATGACGACTTTGAATTTGTTTCGCGCCTTATTGACGGCCGCTATCCCGACTACAAAAAAGTAATTCCGGAAAAATTTATATCCCTCGTCAGGGTTAACAAAGGAGAATTTGAAAGAAATATCAGGATGGCCAGTATTTTCTCGTCAAATATATCAGATATCAAAATAAGGACCGCAAAAGATTTAATGGAAGTTTCAGCTAAAAACAGCGACTGCGGGGACATTACATCGCACTTAGCCTGCGAATTGAAAAACAAACCGTTTGAGATATCGGTCAATTACCACTATCTTTTAGACGGATTGAAGGTGATACCTACCGAGAACGTAATTGTGGAGTTTACCGGCGAAGGCAGTCCATTGGTGCTTCGGGGCGACAATCTTAAAGACCAAACTTACGTTATAATGCCTCTAAGGAGTTAAGAGATGGCTAGTTTGTCCGGTTCTGGTAAGCCATCTCTGAACCGCTTCTTCCCAGTTCTTAAATTGAGAATCTTCGTTTGGATTTGAAGGCGGAGGCCCGGTAGGGTCTTTTTTGTTCACGTAATAGAGAATTGAATGTATACCATCGGAGCCGTTGTAACTGCCGTTCAGCATTATTTTATCGGTTGTTATGGGGTCGGGTTCAATGAATTGTTCAGGAGCGGTGCCTTCCAGCGCGCGTGACATAAAATTATTCCACGTAGGGCCGGCGGCAGACAAACCGGCGCCTTGTTTGGTCATAGACTCGTTATTGTTATTTCCCGCCCAAACCCCCACAACCAGGGAAGGGGTATATCCTACCAGCCAACCATCGCGGTTTTCTTGTGTGGTTCCGGTTTTAGCCGCGACTTGCCGGCCCGGGAAGTAAAGCGGGCTGTTATAACCGAATATCGGCCCGCGCGCATTATTATCCGACAGGACATCGGAAATAAGCCTGGCTATCTGCGGCTCAAGCACTCTTTCCTCGTCATGTTTGTATTCTTCAAGTACCGCACCGTCGCCAGTGGAAACTTTTTGGATAAAAGTTTGCGGCACCCTTATGCCGTCGTTGGCAAACACTCCGTAGGCCGCAACCATGTCAACAAGACGAACCTCTCCTCCGCCGAGCACCAGAGAGAGCCCGTATCTGGAACGGTCATTGAGCGTCGTGATTCCCATTTTGTGAGCGAGATCAATGGTGTCATCTATACCGGCTAAGTAAAGCGCCTGAACGGAGGGTACATTAAGAGATTGCGCAAGCGCCTGGCGCATAATGACCGGCCCCCTGAACAGGCCGTCGTAATTTTGTGGATTATAGCAGTCCTGGCCGTCAGAGTCTTTTTCCTGGGTCGCGGACGGATCGCAGTTCGGGTTAAATTCAGTCGGCAGGTCAAAGAGTACCGTTGAATCGGTAAAGCCCTTTATGAAAGCTTCGGCATAGGCGAACGGTTTGAATGACGAACCGGGCTGGCGAAACCCAAGGGCGACATTGAAATTGCCTTCAAACGTACAACTGCCGCTTCCGGTGCTCCCCGGCGTGCAGCCTCCGGGTTCGGACTTTCCAAAGTAATTTTTTGAGCCCACCATTGCCAGTATCTGCCCGTTTCTCGGGTCTTCTGCTACCAAAGCGGCATTATTAGCTTTGTATTTTTCGGTGTTGATGCCGGCGTACTTACTTACCGACGCCGAGGCTATTTCCTGTAGCTTGGTGTCAAGAGTAGTTATTACCTTTAGCCCCCCGTTTTCCACCATATCCTCCCCGTACCTATCCACCAAATACTCTTTGACCATAACGACAAAATGAGGAGCGAACATATCGCTGGGCTGGTTGAATTGGAATTTTTCTTTTTTGGCCGATTCGTATTCCGCTTGGCCGATATAGCCCAAGTTTTTCATTCTCTCCAGCATTGAATTTTTTCTTGCCAACAGTTCAGAATAATGATTCCCGTAAGGCGAATAATAACTGGGCGCTTTCGGCAAAGAGGCCAAAAGAGCGGCTTCGGCTAGGTCAAGATCGTTGGCCGGTTTTCCAAAGTAAGTTTGGGCCGCGGCTTCTATGCCGTAGGCGTTTGAACCGTAAGGGATTTGATTAAGATACATCCAGAATATCTGGTCTTTAGAAAATTTGCGCTCAACCTGAACGGACAAAACTGCCTCTTTTATTTTTCTGGCAATGGTTTTTTCATCGCCCAAAAGAGACTTTTTTACCAGCTGCTGGGTTATAGTGGAACCGCCTTGCGACGCGCTAAGATGCGTAACGTCTTTGTAGAAAGCGCGAAGTATTCCTTTGAAGTCTATGCCCCGGTGATTGTAAAAATCGCTGTCTTCCGCGGCTAACGTCGCTTTTTTAATGGTATCGGAAATTTGTTCCCACGGGATAACGGTCCTTTTTTCTTCGCCGTGGATATCATACAAAAGGGCAGTGCCGGTGCGGTCGTAAATTTTGGTTGATTCATTGACGCGGCGGGAGGCGATAGCCGAGGGATCGGGAATTTGCCCGGCGTAATAAATGAAAAGAATAACCAAAAAAACCAAGCCGATTACGGCCAGGGTCAGGATCGTGAGAAAGATATTTTTCGCGATATGGGGCTTGTTTTTTCTGCGGAATCTGTCCACTTGCGTCAATTCTGGCACAAAAAGGGGTCTTTCGCAACCCCCTGATTTTCTCTCGGCGCATCTTATTGGTAGGTTAGCTCACCCCTCATCATTTCTCGAGACGTTCCGCTGTGCGACCCCAGCGTGGTCGCAATATCGCTTCACTTTTTGTCTCGCCTCGCTCGTTGTGGCATAATTTACCACCCGTTCACTACGTTCGCTCTGCGTAAATTACGCCACAACACTGTGCCCGCTCGGCTTCAACAGAACTCTCGAAATGACGAGGGGCTCGCTAATCTCGATGCGTACCGCAGTATTTGAATGATGAAAATCAGGTAACTTGCTCGGGTGCTGACTATAAAATAAAAACCCACCATTACTGGCGGATGACGACCGGTATTAGGAAGTTGTAAGTTGTGTCAAAAATTCACTGGCCCGCTTTTTGTACACAGCCAAACGTCTCTGGGCAGCTACGAGCTCACCCTTGGCGGCAGTGATTCCGTTCTTGAGCTCTTGCGTTACGCTTTCAAAATATCGTTCCACGTCCTCTCTACTGCACTCCCTCATATCATGGAGGCTGCTTCTAAAAAGACCGGGCGTGTCTTTTGGTATTAACCAATTCGACTCGTAGAAATTGTCTAGCGACTTTAGTTTAAACCCCATTTTTCTTTTTATTGCTGTAATTATGCAAGGGCAAGACCAGGAATCGTTGCTCCACCACACTAATAAACCAACCTTGAGTTCCTTTGCTTGTAGCATGACGACCTCCCTAATTTACAAGGTACCGCCTATGATATGTTAGCACTTTGTAGATTTAGTGTCAAGAGTCGAAAAGTTGGGGCAGGTGGAGTATTATTAAAATACAAAATGGCGAAAATTATTACCGATGAGAATAGAATAAAGGAGTTTTTAGAATCAAGATACGTTGAAACGGTTTTGCCTTCAAAGGAGAAGGCGGAGGAAATGTTGAGTTCGGGCAGGCAATTGACTTTTTATTTGGGCATAGACCCGACAGGGCCGGATATACACTTGGGGCACACGACAAACCTATTTGTTTTGAAAGAACTTTTTCAGCTGGGACATAAGATTGTTCTGTTAATCGGAGATTTTACAGCAATGATCGGAGACCCCACAGACAAGGAAGCCGTGCGCAGGCCGTTGACCGGCAAAGAAGTTAAAGAAAATATGAGAACTTATTTGGACCAGGTACGCAAGATTTTATCTAAGGACTCTTTTGAAACAAAATATAACGGCAAGTGGTATAGAAAGATGCTTACGGAGGAGTGGCTCAAGTTAACATCGCTCTTTACGCAACAACAAATGGTCGGTCGGGATATGTTTCAGGAGAGAATAAAAAAAGACAAGCCGATTAGTCTGCAGGAATTTGTTTATCCCGTACTGCAGGGATACGATTCGGTAGCAATGGAAGTTGACGGCGAAATCGGCGGGAAAGACCAGATGTTTAACATGATGGTAGGTCGGGATTTGGTTAATAAAATTTTGGGCAAAGAAAAGCTGGTTATCACCACGCGACTGCTGGAAAACCTGGCAACCGGCAAAAAAATAATGAGCAAAAGCGAGGGTCAATATATTTCGCTTAACGACTCACCGCAGGAGATGTTTGGTAAAACGATGGCTATGCCCGATTCTGCGATTGTGCCGCTCCTTGCTTACGCGACAGAATTACCGGATTCTGAAGTAGACAGAGCCCAAAAAAAACTGAGCGCCGGCGAAAATCCCAGGAATCTGAAAGAGGAATTAGCGTTTGAACTAGTGCGGATGTATCACGGAGAAAAAGAAGCCAAGAAAGCGAAGGACGAATTTCGGAAAGTTTTTTCGGAAGGACAGTTGCCAGAGGAAATAAAAGAATACAAATTCAGCGGAGATTCAATTGTGATTGTAGATTTGCTGGAGGGGTCTGGAACGGTGGGTTCCAGATCGGAGGCGAAGAGATTGATAGACGAGGGCGCGGTCAAAGTTAATGGCAAAACCGTGAGCGGCTGGGATTACGAAGTTGAGAGGGGCGATGTTATCAAGGTCGGGCCGCGGAAGTTTGTGAGGGCAGTATAAAAAACACCCCCGCCTAGGCGGGGGTGTTTTTTATACTTAACCGATGCAGGTCTCTATGCTGCCGGTTCTTCTGGAACTTCTTCTGCTCCTTCTCCTTCTTCCTGCCCGGGGGATACCACTTCTTCCCC
>CAYHMZ010000010.1:7685-11407 GCA_964357835.1 uncultured Candidatus Saccharibacteria bacterium | reverse complement strand
AAAATCGGGATTGAATGCGAGTCTATTGAAGACCAGTCGTGGGGAGTCGGTAGAATCGTAAAAAAACTTTTGGAAGAAATTGCGAGAAGACCTGAACTCCAAAAAGAGTTCAAGTTTTTTCTTTATTTCAAATCCCGCATTCCCGATCTGCCGTATCTTAATAATCCGGTTTTTATAAAAAGGGTCGTTGGGACATCTTCATTCAGCTTATATTACTATCTGTTCTTACCGATAAAATTGCGGTTTGAGGGTTTAGATATGATGTTTTTTCCCAATTACATGCTCTCGCCATTTTTCCGCGGCAAGTCGTTGGTTATACTTACAGAAGATATCTATTATGAGATGAATTCCGGGACCCTACCGTTCCGCTACAAGTTGGCTTACAAAATTTTTGCCGGCTGGTGGGCCGCCAAACACGCCACTAAAATAATGGCGATTTCCGAATCATCCGCCAAAGAAATATCAAAATTATTCAAAATCTCCTCGGACAGGATCGCTGTTAATCAACTGGGCGTTGATATTCCCAAAAACCCTACACCCTACACCCTACACCCTACACCCTGTCTCTTATACGTTGGCCAGGCATTTCCTCGCCGTCATTTGCGGGAAACTATGCTGGCTTTTGAAAAAATATCGCCAAAATTCCCCGGCTTGAAATTAGTGGCCGTCGGCAAAGACAAATATAACCCGCCTGCGATAGAAAAGCTTAAAAATGAAATTAATCATCGCCTTGGCCACGATGGTATAATTTATAAGGAATACGTGCCGGAGGGCGAGCTGGAAGAACTATATGCCGGCGCAAGAGCGCTCATTTACGTATCGTCAAAAGAGGCATTCGGCTTGCCGCCGCTTGAGGCATTAGCGCGGGGAACGGCGCCGGTCGTCGCGGATCAGCCGGTTACGCGGGAAATTTTTGGAAACAACGCTTTTTTCGCGAATGACCCGGATAGTCCTGAATCAATCGCCGAGGCGATTGAGATGGCGCTGACCGATAAACAAAAAGGGCGCGAGATCCTACGATCCGCGCCCGAAATACTGACGAAATACACATGGCAGAAACATACAGATAAGTTTTTAAATATCGCCCGGGGTTTTAGGCGATCCTGAAAAACCCCAACAGCCCCAAAATTACAAATCCCACATCCATCTGCCAGAGCATTTGTTCGGCCTCCGTTTCAAAAAGAGCTAAAAACAGGTTTTAATATATCAAAACTATATAAAATGTCAAGCCGAAAATCTTACATATTGAATATTCTGTTCGTAATACAACTGGCAGTTGTCGGTCTTGTGATAACCGGCGTTTTGCCGCGTTCAGCCGTTCCTTTTTTGGTCGCGCTTTTGGCCATTTATGTGTTAAGCGCGGAACTTGAAGACGGAGTGATATTTTTCGCCCGGTCAATTCCGTTTTTCGTTGCCATACCCATAACCACCGATTTTGATTCGTTGAATATCTGGCGCATTCTTTCCGGCCTGATTTTCCTGAAATGGTTATTAAGAAAAGATACCCTTGACCCGATATTCAAAGAGGTCGCGTTGTTAATCAAGAAGCCCATTATCTTTTTCAAAGAACATCGCATATTCAGTTTAACGTTGCTTCTGCTGATTCTCGCCGTCGCCTCCGCGGCTCAAGCCGATTCATTTATGCTGGCGGCCAAGAGAACGATCTACTTCATAAATCTTAGTTTGATAGGCATTGTTGCTTATGACTTACTGAAAAAATCGGATAATTTCACGCAAAGATTAATAAAAAATATTTCCATTCCGGTCATAATTGTGGCCTTGGTGGGAATGGCCCAGCTTGCATCAACTTATTTCATGGATATTTTCCAGTTTGTGGATTTTTGGGCAGGGAAAGTTGAGTTGGGGTTATTTGGTTCGGCCTGGGCGAACATTGCTCTTAAAGCCAATACTTGGTTCGCGTATTATGGCAGCCAACTATCGTTGCGGATGTTTTCACTTTTTCCCGATTCGCATTCCTTCCCCATTTTCCTGCTCCTGGGCCTGCCAGCAGTTTTAGCTGTTTCCCTGCACAAATTAGTGGGCGCTCAAAACAGCTTAAAAACGATATTTTTCGCCAGAGCAAGCCTTCTGATAGCTTTTGTGCCGATTATCTTTTTAGCAGCGATTTTAAGCGGAACTAGGGGCATTTGGGTAGCCGGATTGGGGGTTTTGGTTGTAGTTTTAGGCATTTTCTGGATTATGAAAAAGCAGGGGGCGGGCGAGCGTCAAAAGGATATTTTCAAATATGTTGCATCATATCTTGCAATTTTCTTTTTGCTGTTCGGTGTGGCTTATTACATTTTTGCGTCTAACCAATTCCAAGTGTCAAAAGGTGATGCGGCAATATTCGGCAGGCGCGTCAGATCGGTCTTGGATATCAGCGAAACTTCCAATGCCCGACGGATTGAGATTTGGCGCGATTCGATTAAGTCAACAATAAAACACCCGCTATTGGGTGTTGGTATTGGCAATTTTCCGGTGGTAGTGGGGGAGGACTTGGCCCGGGCAAAAGCCGGTTCATCGGCTCACAATCTCTATCTTAACATCGCCGCCGAAATGGGAATCCTTGCGCTGATTCTCGCCCTCTGGTTCTTGTGGCTTCTCCTCAAAAAAACTTTTGATAATTTTCTAGAAAATAGAAACTCAAAACTAGAAACTATTTATTTCGCCTCTGCTCTGATTTTTATCCCCTGGGTTCTGATTTATTCCCTGACCGATGTCGCGATTTTTGACGAAAGAGCGTTTTTGCTGTTCGCGATAACTTGCGCTGTAATTTTCGGACAAAACAAAACCGACTAATGGTCGGCGTAATCAGTACAAGTAATTGAAGCGACGAGGAACAACAAGTGACTTGGCATGCTTTTTTGCGTTAACTTGAGTATGAATTATTCTTTCTTGCGTTAATTCGTATAGCACATCTGCGATTTGTTTGTCTGACAAATCAGGGTCATCAATCCGTAGAAAAAAACTAATATCTTCTAAAGCAATCGGCCATTGCGCTTCAACATAATCAGCAATTTTTTGGGCCAAAGTGGATATTTTCCCAGCCATTGCATCTCTCCTGATTTTCAAAGAAAACCCATGAGCAATGCTAGCAAAAACCCTCAAAATAGTCAATACCCCCTAGTATCGGTCAATTTGGTTGTCCATAACGGCGAAAAATACATCCGCCGTTGTTTGGATTCGGTTTTGGCGCAATCATACCCGCGCGAATTGATTGAGGTAAATGTGTTGGATAACAATTCATCAGATTTCACGAAAGAGATAATTAAAAAAGAATTCCCTGAATTTAACCTCGTAGAAAGCGAAAAGAATCTCGGCATGTGGCCAGGACAGGAGGAATTGCTGAAACACAGCCGCGTCAAATATATTATTGTTCTCTCGGTTGATGTGACACTGGATGCGCATTTTATTGAAGAAGCGATAAGGGTTTTTGAAAAAGACGAAAAAATTGGAGCTGTCCAGCCAAAGGTTTATAAATGGAAATTGCCGAATTCTCCGACCTCTAACATTCAACCTCTGACCCTTGATGTAATAGATACTTGCGGTTTTAAGATTTTTCGTTCAAGGAAAATTATTAATATTGGCCATGGTGATAAGAACAATCTCTATCGTCTTCGTCTCTATCGTCTTGCGAAGACGATAGATGAGACGATAGATGAAATATTTGCGGCGGAGGGGGCAGCACCGGTTTTTCGCAGACAGGCGCTGGAAGATTGCCG
>CAYHMZ010000010.1:1465-7585 GCA_964357835.1 uncultured Candidatus Saccharibacteria bacterium | reverse complement strand
CGCAATCGGAATTTCTCCCGATCCACGATACGGAGTATCGGGATCGAGGATCCTCGATTTTTGAGCCAAATCAATATGATTTGGAAAAAATCGGGACGAGATTGAAGAAACCGTGGTTTAAAAAACCGCTGTTTTATATTTTCATGATCGTTGCCGTATTCCTCGGCTATTTTTCGTTTAGGTTGGGACTGACCTATAACAGCATCACAGTAGAGAATCGGCCGTGGTGGAAGGGCGTTGCCGGTTTAGTAACGAAAATCGGCGACAATGAGATCCGTGAAGATTTTAATCCGATGCCCGAACCGGAAGAGAACCGATTTGATGTTTTGATATTGGGCATAAGGGGCGAGGAGGCTGTTGAGGAAGGCGGCTTGCTGACAGACACGATCTTGATCATAAGTCTTGATAAGGAAAATAAAAAAACGGCGATGATTTCCATCCCGAGAGATCTGTATATTGACCTGACGATGACGGCGAAAAACGGCAAACAAGTGGAAGCGAGGGGTAAGATAAACGAGATGTACGAAAAGGGGATGTCCAACGGCGGGGGGATTGATATGGCCGAAAAGGTCATATCCAAGATCGCGGGAACATACATAGATAAAACGGTAGTTTTTGATTTTAACGCTTTCAAAGAAGTCGTGGACACACTGGGTGGGGTTGATGTTTATCTTGCAAAACCGTTTAAAGAGTCATCGCAATGGGGATACGAATTTTCTCTGCCCGCCGGCAACAATCATCTTAACGGCGAACAGGCGCTTTATTATGTCCGGTCTCGCTATTCCACCAATGATTTTGACCGGGCGAGACGCCAGCAGGAAGTTATTGTCGCGATAAAAAACAAAGCGTCCACTCTCGGCTTCCTGACCAATCCGCTGAAGATCAATTCTTTGCTTTCCGATCTGAAAGGGAATTTGAGAACCGATTTTCAAATCTGGGACATTGATGATATTTTTACTTTGGCCAAATCGTTCAATCCCAAACAGCCGGTTAAAAACTTCGTAATCTCTACGGATAATCTGGTTTATGAAACCCATACCACCGGCGGCGAGTACATACTTTTACCGAAAGATGCCAATTACGCCGGAATAAAAAATCTGTTTGCGGGTATTCTGGCAAATTAAAGCGCCTATTTAAGGGTGCCTCTCTTCTGCAGCTACTTTCCCATAAAACCAGATAAAAACAGGAAGAATAACCACAAGAACGCGCGAGAAGGCAGTGGCGGGGGAATAACCAACAAGAAAAAGGATGTACAATAACAAGCCAATTAACTCTAAAAAGATACCAAACTTTTTGGAAGCCGACTCGAAATAAAAATAGAAGGATCCCACATAAAGAAAGAACAGACTTACCCAGAAAAAAGGGGTTTGTGAATGAGCCATTTTTCCTCCTAGAAGTACTGTAGCAGACCATGCCAGAACTGTCAATAATTATCGTCCATCATCGCACGCCGGAGCTTTTGAAGCTCTGTTTAACGTCCATTAAGAAAACAGTGAATAATGTTGATTACGAAGTAATCATTGTTGATTCGGCAACGACGCGGCAGGGGAAATATGCGGCTGAAGAAAGTTTTCCGGAAGCGATGCTTTTGTCGTTTAAGGAAAATCTTGGCTATTCTCGGGGCGTAAATGCGGGGATCAAAAAGGCAACCGGCAAATACTTTTTGATATTGAATCCCGATGTCATTCTCACGGAAAATGCAGTTGCAAAAATGCTCGGCTACATGAAAAAACATCCTGATATCGGAATGCTCGGTCCCAAAATGCTCAATTTCAACGGCACGACGCAGAAAACATACTTCAGTTTTTATAAACCGATAACAATAATCGCCAGACGGACATTCCTCGGCAAGTTTAAGCCTTTTAAAAGGGCGCTGTATGATTTTCTTATGGCGGATTCCGACACAAATAAAATACAAACGCCCGATTGGCTCATGGGTTCGGCGATAATGGTGGCGAGACAGGCGATTGAGAGGGTAGGCGGTATGGACGAAAGGTTTTTTATGTACTTTGAAGACGTTGACTGGGCTCGCAGGCTTTGGCGCAATGATTTCAAGGTTGTGTATTTTCCCGAAGCGATAATGTATCATTATCACCAGAGAGAGTCTGAATCCGGGTTGGGTCTTTTTGACCCGCTATTTAATAAAAAGACGCGATGGCATATAAGGAGCGCAATAAAATTTTTCTGGAAATACAGAAATTTAACGAAAATAAATGAGCCTAGAGCAACCTCCTAAAAAAGAAAATAATAAAAAACCGGATGCTTTAAAGAAGGAGGGAGACAGCCAAATAAACCCGGAGAACAGAAGGACTTTTATGAAAAAGGTGTTTATGGGAACGCTTGGTTTGGCTCTTGGAGAAAGCAAGCTTGAAGCGGCAAGAAAGAGAGAATACCTAACCGGAAAACTAGAAGGCCGAGTTATGTCTGATCTGTTCAGCCTCTATACAGGAATCAGAGGAAAAACTCCACCGGTTGCCAAAATAGATTTTTCCTATCAGTTAAGGAAGATGTGGGATATAAAAGAAAGGCGATCCAGAAAAAATAGAGTAGTGGTAGAAACCGGTACAAAGTTAAATCGGGCTTATGCCGAAGGTAGATTAACCCAAATTAACCTCGAGAATTATCTTAAGTGGCTGGATAAGATTTTAAGAGAAGTTAAGGAATTTATAGATTGGGACAGCGTGGCTAGAACAAAACAATTAGACAACAAGGAGCTAGAGTTAGTCAGAGATATAAGCCAAGCAATCACCGCTAAGGACTTGGCGGCATATAGTTTGACAGAGTTAATGCCATCTCAAGATGGCGTACTGAACGCCGCTGTATTGGAGTTTTTGCTAAAGAACGCCGGCCGCGAATATATTGAATCTATACCAGCTTTATATGACCCTAAAACATCTTTTGGCCCCTTCCAGTTTACCGAATACGCCCTTTACGATGTGCCCAAAAGAGGCAGGAGAGGGGCTTCGGTGATAAACCAAGCCCTGCCCGAAGAACAAAAAATACCGGGCAGCGTTTCAATGTTAAGGGGAGCGCAACATTATAAGGCCGCTTTCTTATTTATGATTGATAATATTGCCAATGTAGTTAATCGGGCCAAGGGGAAACGATACGAAATTTTAAAAAGGGTCTGGAAATCGCATAAGGATAGTTTGGTAATGTTTATCGCTACCGCCCATCATATGCCGGGCTCCGCTCTGGGTGCGGCGGAGCGCTGGCTGGATAACCAAGCGAGGTCGCCTTATTTTATATCCTGCGGGCTACACCTACGACATTATGCTCTCAAAACCAAAGCTAATTTGGAAGCGTTATCCAAATTATGATGAAAATGATTAATAAACGTTTTTTACTCATAATTATTATTGTTGTCGCTCTCGCTGTTGGTTTCGTCGGCGGCTCTTATTTTCAGATACAAAAAATATCCGTACCGGTGGTCGGGGACCTCATAAATAAGGGACTGGGTCAGCCGAAAAACGTGGATTTCGCAACTTTCTGGACCGCTTGGAATTTGCTTCAGGATAAATACGTGGACAAGGGCAAGCTTAATGCCCAAGAAATGGTGTACGGCGCGATAGACGGAATGGTAAGGACAGTTGGCGATCCCTATACGGTATTTTTTAAACCTAAAGAGAGCAAGGAATTCAGCGAACAAATAAGCGGTTCTTTCAGCGGCATCGGTATTGAGATTGGGCTCCGGGACAACGTATTGACGGTGATCGCCCCCATAAAAAACACGCCCGCGGCGCGCGCGGGACTGCTTGCCGGCGACAAGATCCTTAAGGTCAACGACAAGAGCACGGACGGCATGGCGATTGATCAAGCGGTAAGCTTGATACGCGGCCCTAAAGGAACAACCGTAAGATTGACTTATACCAGAGAAAAAATGCCGAGCCCGACGGAAATAACTATAAAAAGAGAGGTAATAAAAGTTCCCGCCGTAGATTGGAAAATGCTTAATGACAACACCGCTTATATCGGCATCTCAATGTTCAACGGAAATCTTGATTCGGAGTTCCAAAAAATAGCGGACGAGATCGCGGCTTCCAAGGCTGACAGGATAATTTTGGACCTAAGAAACGACCCCGGGGGACTTCTTGATTCCGCCATAAACATAGCGGGTTATTTCCTTGATTCCAATAAGATCGTTACCATAGAAAGATTCGGCAACGGCACCGAACAGCCGTTCCGGACATCGGCAAACGGAAAACTGAAAAATTATCCTTTGGTAGCTCTTATAAATAAAGGGTCGGCATCGGCTTCTGAGATCTTGGCCGGAGCTCTTAAGGACAACAGGGGAGTAACGGTTGTGGGAGAAACCAGTTTCGGAAAGGGCTCGGTTCAGGAACTGACCGAACTGCCGCAAAAAGCATCGCTTAAAATTACGATAGCAAAATGGCTGACACCGAAAGGCGAATCAATCAATGACAACGGTATCAAGCCCGATGTTGAGGTCAAGCTGACAGAGGAAGACATCAAGGCGGGGAAAGACCCGCAGTTGGATAAAGCATTGGAACTTATTAAAAATCTTAAATAATCGCCCGCGCACAGCGAGTAGGCGAGCGAGCACGGTAACGAGTATTTAACCGAGCACATAAAGCGTTATGTGCTCGGTGCTAAATTTGTTAGCCGATGCTCGTTCTACTGCGCTCGGACAAATTTGCATGAGGGTCATATTTTTACAAAATATAAAAGGAATCGCCCAGATGGGGGATATCAAGAACGTCAGCGATGGATACGCGCATAATTTTTTGATTCCCAAGAAGCTTGCGAAACTAGCGACGGCTAAGGCGGAAGAAGAGGCGGAAACTTTGAAGAAAAAACGCGAGCTGGAGGACGTAACTAATAAAGAGGGTGCCTTAAAACTGGCCCAAACTTTGGAAGGATTCGTCCTGGAAATGGCCGAAGATGCAAATGAGGAGGACCATCTTTACGGTTCGGCAAACGTCAAAAAGATCGCCGAAGAACTGGCTAAAAAGAAAATCAAAATTAAGGAGGGTTCAATCAATCTGCCGGAGCCGATCAAGACAGTGGGGGAGCACGAGGTTGAATTGGAACTCCATCCGGAAGTCAAAGTCAAAATAAAGATAAACGTTCTCAAAAAATAGAAAAGCCCCGCACAGTCGGGCTCGCAAAATGCGAAGTCTCCCTGGATCTGGGCTGGCAGTTGAGTCGCCCGTCGAAACTAGGCATCCTTACTCTACTTCTTCTTCCGGGTTTTAACGGGTTTTAAAGACGTTTTAAATTGGGGTTTTGAGTTAGAATTTAACGAGAAATTAGACGACGTTAACGATTTTTACGAGCCGGCGATTACCGTCAAAGCTCATCTTTTTACGGGTTGAGAACTTGACCTTGCCGCTTTTAACTGCATAGATAGTATCATCCTTGCCCATTTTAACCCCCTCGCCGGCCATAAACTTGCTCCCGCGCTGGCGGATTATAATATTCCCGGAAATCGCTATCTGTCCGTCAGAAAGCTTCACGCCCAGGCGTTTGGACTCGGAATCCCGGCCTAATTTAGTTGTAGATTTGGCTTTTGTATGCGCCATTTTTGTTAGCGAGCGTAACGAGCGTTACAAAAATGAGCGTCCTGCTCCAATTTTGCCACACCGTGACTCTTCTGCTATTATTACTCACAAAACTAAAGATAAAACCGCGTGAGACAGTGCCCGAATAGGGCTTTCCGCAGGAAACGTCTCGCCGTTCCCAGTCCCGCAAAATTGGAGCTGGGACGCCATCTATAATTGTCTATGTTATCAAATTTCTTCCAATTAATCAAGCCCCGCCAGTCGGATATCGTTCTGGCCGTTACTATTATCCTAATATCGGTCATTAGTTTTAATCTCGGCAAGATCTCCTCTCTGAACGGCCAGAAGGCGCAAATTAAGATAACCGGGGGCGAAAACGCAGGACAGCCAGAGGATACAATGGGCACCTTTGCATCTCCTAAACCCTCTACCCTAAACCCTAATTCTCCAGTCGTTGCCTCAAAAAACAGCAAGAGTAAGCTCTACCATTTCACCTGGTGCCCGGGCGCTTCCCAAATCGCCGAGAAAAACAAAATAACCTTTGTCAACGAGGCCGCGGCCATCGCCGCCGGCTACACCCTTGCGGGAAATTGCCGGA
>CAYHMZ010000010.1:0-1365 GCA_964357835.1 uncultured Candidatus Saccharibacteria bacterium | reverse complement strand
CGGCTAAAAGCCGTTTTTGTTTTAGACCTGCTTCAGCCAAAAATCATTTTCCCAAGTCCACAGATCCTTACACGCCAGAAAAGCGCGGATGTCTTTTTCAAAATCGGGGAGTTCGCGCAACTCAACTTCTCCGAGCAATTCTCCCCAGACGTGCGGACAAGTTTGGCTGACCCTGCCCTTGTCGCCGCGAATTTTTATATTTCCGCCCTTTTCCCGCATCTTGGCGCCACAACCCTTAATGCAGTATCTCGCTTGGTCCAGGCGCAAAATCCAGCGTTTCAGGGGCGGCATGGAGGGGGCTTCGCTTAACGCTTCAATATAGGCCGAGGTCTGGATGCCGTAGTCCCGGTAAATGGCCTGCGATGTTTTTATATCCAGCACTCCCATCTGGCCGTTCAGTTCCGCGAGACAGTCCAGCGTCCCCGCGTAGTGATGTTTTTTGCTGACTATTCGGGTTTCAATCTGATGGGGGACTATCTCGTTTTGTTTTTTAAAATCCAGAAATGCCGACACAACTGGCTTAACGGTATCGGGAATCTCGGGGGCCTCACCCTTCAAAATGGCCTCAATGGTTTCATGTATCAGCGTGCCCTCCTCGGCCGATTTGTTTTTTATTGCGTCGGCGGCGGCAAAACTCGTCTGGTCGGCGTAAAACTTATAAAGCGCCGGTTTGGCCTTTATGGAAACGATGGAGGTTACGCGGGGATACCACACGCCGTCTATTTCATATCCGTTCAATGACTTAAAACTTTTCAGGTCGGAATAATACATCCCGTTCATCTTAACATTTTTTCTCCCAACTCCCAAAACTTCCAAATAAAAAGCCGCAATGCGGCTATAGTTCAAAGAGGCAACCCTGTACGCTTTGCGGTTTTGTCTCTGCTTCCCATTCCATGATTCGGATAAGAACGGCGCCTAGCGGGACTCGAGCTTTTTTGGCGATTTGTTGCCCGGCAAGAAATCTGTCCGGAATGAGCAAATGAAAGAATTTTTGGAGCATACGGCTTTCTTTCTGTTTTCGTTCGTAAACAAGGGTACGCTTGAAATTCCAGAAATCTTGTTCGGTCATTGATTCTGCGACTTTAAGGACATCGTCCGCAAGAGGGCTCAATTCCTCAAGGCCCTTAAGCAGATCCCGTAACGACTTAACATTGTCCAGAAAATATACGTAATTGAACAATTCAAAGTCATTAATATCGCATCCCACATCGCCAAAGAGCTTTCTTGATACTCCCCAGGGCGTTTCCATTAACCTTGCCCTCAATTTAGATAACGCGGGGCTTCTTTTTGCCATCGCGCCCTCCTGAATTAAATGTGCTGTCAGCATTAAACAGTAAAACGCTTTATTTATCAAGCATTTAGCGG